>NZ_JADEXF010000084.1 GCF_015207245.1 Nostoc cf. edaphicum LEGE 07299 | reverse complement strand
GTCGTAGACATCGGTGGGTTAACAGGGATCAACGCCAGTTGAATCAAAAACCCAATTTTTTAATAACAATATAGAGGTTAAGTTGATGGCTCAGTTTCTACTAGAGACTGTTTGGCTAGTTCCGTGCTATGCCTTAATAGGTGGCTTGTTAGCCGTGCCTTGGTCCCCGGGGATCATTCGGAAAACGGGGCCAAGACCGGCGGGTTATGTAAATTTGGTGATGACATTTTTGGCGTTTGTGCATAGTGCGATCGCCTTACAAGCAACTTGGAATTATCCAGCCCAAGAAGTGTTTATTCCGTGGTTATCTACGGCTGGTTTAGACTTAACCATTGCTTTAGATATATCCTCGGTGAGTGTCGGCGCTTTGGTTGTGATTACTGGCTTGAATTTGCTGGCGCAGATTTATGCCATCGGCTACATGGAAATGGATTGGGGTTGGGGACGCTTCTATTCTTTATTAGGATTATTTGAAGCGGGATTATGTGCCCTTGCTTTGTGTAATAACTTGTTCTTCAGCTATGTAATTTTGGAAGTCCTAACGCTGGGAACCTATTTATTAGTCGGCTTATGGTTTAGCCAGCCTTTGGTAGTTTCAGGTGCTAGAGATGCGTTTTTAACCAAGCGCGTGGGAGACTTATTCTTGCTGATGGGCGTGTTGGCATTATGGCCTTTAGCTGGAACTTGGAATTATCCAGAATTAGCTGAATGGGCGGCTACTGCTAACGTCAACCCGACAACTATGGCACTGGTAAGTTTAGCTTTAATTGCTGGGCCGATGGGTAAATGTGCCCAATTTCCCCTGCATTTATGGCTAGATGAAGCGATGGAAGGCCCAGTTCCCAGTACGATTTTGCGGAACTCGGTAGTAGTAGCTAGTGGTGCATGGGTGCTGATTAAATTGCAACCGGTATTAACCATCTCGCCCATAGCTTCCTCAGCGATGGTGGCCATTGGTGCGGTGACAGCCGTGGGTGCTTCTTTAATTGCGATCGCGCAAATCGATATGAAACGCTGTCAATCCTATTCTGTCAGCGCATACATGGGTTTAGTATTCATCGCTGTGGGAGTGCAACAAGACGAAGCGGCGCTATTGTTAGTACTCACCCACGCCATATCCGCAGCACTATTGGTGATGAGTACGGGCGGAATTATCTGGAATAGCATCACCCAAGACGTAACCCAACTTGGTGGACTATGGAAGCGTCGCCCGATTTCTGGAATCGCCTTTATTGTAGGCAGTTTAGGATTAATTGGTTTTCCACCACTGGGTAGCTTTTGGGCGCTGATGGAATTAGCAGATGGGCTGTGGGAAACTCAACCTTGGTTAGTGGGAGTAATAATCGCGGTAAATGCTTTGACAGCCGTGAGTTTGACCAGAGAATTCGCTTTACTTTTTGGTGGTAAAGCTACACAAATGACAGAGCGATCGCCTGAAGCTCACTGGCCGATGATTCTGCCGATGATGATTCTACTTGGCTTTAATCTACATCTTCCTTTCATCTTGCAAAATTTATCACTTTTACCAGATTGGGTAAGCCTAAATAAAGATGTTGCACTACTTTTAAATTGGTCAAGTATTTTCGGTTGCAGCATCACTGGCATAATTTATTTCGGCAATATTCCCAAACCGATTCGCCTCCCTTGGCAAGGTTTACAAGACTTAATAGCATACGACTTTTACACCCCAAAACTCTATAAAATGACTATAATTTTTGGAGTTGCCAAAATTTCCCAACTTGCCGATATGATTGACCGCTTTGTAGTCGATGGCATCGTTAATTTGGTTGGTTTATTTTCGCTATTAGGTGGGGAAAGTCTCAAATACAGCACTTCTGGACAAACCCAGTTTTATGCCTTCACCGTCCTTCTAGGAGTGAGCATTTTAGGAATGTGGGTAACTTGGTCATTTTGGGGAGTGCAGCTTTTAAAATTGATTTCCTAAATCACTAGATTTAGGTATCCAATGCCGTTTTATTACAAACAGACAGACAGTTTAATATTGTGAGAAGAATTCCATGAGCAAACAAAATCCGCAAATCAATCTTTCCAGAAGAACTTTATTCAAGGTTAGTGCAGGTGCGATCGGTACAGGAGTAGTGACAGCAGGACTTGGCTCAAACTTACTTGCGCCCGAAAAAGCCTCGGCAGAAAATGATATTAGCCCCGAAAAAGCATTGCAAGACTTATTAGATGGGAATAAAAGATTTGTCCAAAGAAGACGTCGTAATCCTGACCAAATCTATTCCCGTTTACTTGAAGTTGCCAAAAGTCAAAAGCCCTTTGCTTCTATTCTAAGCTGTGCAGATTCACGAGTTCCTTCAGAGATTATATTTGATAAGGGATTTGGAGATTTATTTGTCTGCCGTGTAGCTGGTAATATTGCTACACCAGAAGAAATTGGTAGCCTAGAATTTGGCAGTTTAATATTAGGCTCCAAAGTCATTATGGTAGTAGGGCATGAAAGATGTGGTGCAGTAGATGCCGCAATTAAGGGCGCTCCAGTGCCGGGACAGATTGGTAGTTTGCTTGAGGCGATTAAACCAAGTGTAGAAAGTTCCAAAAACCAGAGAGGAGATAAGCTAGAAAATGCTTGTAAAGCAAATATTTTAGCCCAAATGAGAAAATTGAAATCATCACAAGTTTTATCTAAGTTAATAGATGAAGAAAAGCTGATAATAGTCGGTGGTTACTATGATTTAGATACTGGCATAATCACCAGAGTAGGCTAATTTTTTTGTCCTTTGTCATTAGTCATTGGTCATTGCTAAGTTACAAAGGACAAATAACAAAGGACAAAGGACAAATATAATGTTAAGTGTTTTAATTTGGCTGCCAATTTTCGCTGCTATTGTTATAGCAATATTACCTGTAAGTTTCCCTAAACATCGCATTCGTTTAACAGCATTAATTTTTTCTGGGATAGTTCTTTGTTGGAACCTTTTTATCCTGCTAAAATTTGATATCACCAATCCAGGGATGCAATTTAAAGAGTATCTACCCTGGAACGAAACCCTTGGCTTGAGCTATCAAATAGGTGTTGATGGGCTTTCTATATTAATGTTGGTATTAAATAGCCTGCTCACCTGGATTTCTATTTACAGCAGTAGTAAAGAAACTGAACGCCCCCGGCTATTCTACTCCATGATTTTATTAGTTAGTGGAGGAGTTGCAGGTGCTTTCCTAGCTGAAAATTTGCTGCTATTCTTCCTATTCTACGAACTAGAATTAATCCCCTTCTATTTACTAATTTCCATTTGGGGAGGGGAAAAACGGGCTTATGCTGGAATTAAATTCCTGATTTATACTGCTGTTTCAGGAGCATTAATTCTGGCGACATTCTTGGGTATGGTGTGGCTAAGTGGTTCTACCAATTTTGCTTTTGATGCAGTCTCAACAGAAAATCTCTCAACAGCAAAACAAATCCTTTTACTAGCAGGGATAGTATTAGGTTTTGGCATTAAAATTCCCTTGGTTCCCTTCCATACTTGGCTACCCGATGCTTACGTTGAAGCTTCAGCACCAATTGCCATTCTTCTTGGTGGTGTGTTAGCAAAACTGGGAACTTATGGAATGTTGCGATTTGGGTTGGGTATGTTTCCCCATGCTTGGAGTATTATTGCACCGACTTTGGCAATTTGGGGAGCAGTCAGTGCTATTTATGGAGCAGTAATTGCGATCGCTCAAAAAGATATCAAGCGCATGGTAGCATATAGTTCCGTCGGTCACATGGGCTATATCTTGCTAGCTGGTGCTGCTAGTACTCCCTTAGCACTTGTGGGTGCAGTCGCCCAAATGTTTAGCCACGGTATCATCCTGGCGATTCTCTTCCACTTGGTAGGAGTCGTGGAAGCGAAAGTCGGAACACGCGAATTAGATAAACTCAATGGTTTGATGAGTCCCATACGCGGCTTACCTCTAATTAGTGCCTTACTAGTTTTAGGTGGGATGGCTAGTGCAGGTATTCCCGGTTTAACAGGATTTATCGCCGAATTTATCGTCTTTCAAGGTAGTTTCTCAATCTTTCCCATTCCAACAATTTTGTGTGTAATAGCTAGTGGATTAACCGCAGTTTATTTTGTCATCCTCCTCAACCGCACCTGTTTTGGCAAACTCGATAACGTCGCCTACTATCCCAAAGTTCTTTGGTCTGAGAAAATACCAGCTTTAATTTTGGCAGCTTTCATCATCTTTTTGGGAGTACAACCCACTTGGTTAGTGCGTTGGAGTGAATCCACAACTACAACAATGGTGGCTGCAATTCCCACCTTAGAAAAAACCGTAATCTCTGAAGTAGCGCTGAAATAGGTTACAGGTTATAGGTTATAGGTTACAGGTTACAGTTTTTTCCTCTATCCCCAATCCCCATTCCCCATTCCTCATAACATGACAGCAATTAAAACAGCAATAAAATTACCTCCTTCAAAACACGAATTTGCCGAAGTAATTCACCGCTTAGAAGCAGGCGGTGCAATGTTACCCGATACTCCAGAAAATTTGATGCAAATCATCGGTTTATACAAAGCTTATGCTGTGCCGATGGATTTTTACTGGCGTGACCTACTTTATATTGCCGAACGCGAATTCTTAAACCCGCTTCCTTTCTTTAAATACTTCTTACCCAAAGAGTATTTAGAACTGCACAATCATTACGCTGGCGATGATGCCGATTTACGAATTTGGCGCGGCGAAGCTACTGCACATCCAGAACTTTTGGCATTTATTGAAAAGGGTGAAACCTTCAAAATGCCGAAGTTGTTGCATCACTTGTTCCACGATCGCATTAACATGGAATTTGCGGAAGCTTGTATGCGGGCGATGTTGTGGCACAGAGGGATGGGTGGGCAATTTGACCCTTACCTAGATTCTGAAGAATACAAAGCCAACGCCGATAGGGCAATTAAAGCTTACTTCCAAGGGAACCCCGTAATGCTGGGGCTTTACAATCTGTTTCCCGATATGTTTTTGGAACAGTGCCGCCAGATGTCATACTACGCTAATCTGGGCTTATTCTGGGAAATCATGGCCCCAGTGTTCTTTGAAATGTCCGATCGCTATGACGAAGGTACCATTAGCAGCGTTCCAGAGGCGATGAATTTCTTAGTTAATGGTATATTTGCGATCGCAGGTCGTCCCATTTACCATCACGTTTATATTCGTGGTGAATGCTACGAAATTATCCCCAAATCCAAGGGTTTTATGTGGCTATATGAAGCAGCATTACCTTATGTAGAAGCAGTTTTCTATCGCACCGCACCCTTCCGGGGGACGAAATCTTATAATGCTCAAGCGCGTCAAGTACCAGAAGACCAAAAAGACTTTCACTTTGGTATTCTTTACGCTGATGTATTTCCAGTGGGTACTGCTGGCATTCCCCCGACATTATTAATGCAAGATATGTTGCATTTTTTGCCACCATATCTTGTTGATTACTACAGCCAACATTGCCGGGGTGAAGAAGATATGTTGATTCAGTTGGGAGTGAGTTTTCAACGCTCAATGTATTGTGTTACTTCTGCGGTAATTCAAGCTTTGCGAACTGCACTTTTATATCCTTTAGATGACCAAAATCCCAAGCATTTACAAGCTAATCGAGACTTTTTTGAAATGCAGCTAAATCGCTTTACCCGTGTTGATTACAATATTCGTGATGCTGCCCGTTTAGGAAGCATTCAAAGTCAAGATTATCGATAAGATATCTCCATCTAAAACCTTTGTAGAGACGTAGCAGTGATACGTCTCTACATTTTTTTTTAAATTTAGTAATCTCAAATAGTTGCAATTTCATCGAGTGTAGCCCAAGAGTGAAGCACCCCATCCAATGAAGGCGCTACTAAAGACTAACCATGCAGCATTAATGCGAAAGCGAATAGCTAAAATGGCTGAGACGATCGCGATCGCCAAACCGAGAAAATCTACAAATGGGGCTTGTGGTAATGTTAAAGTTGCTGTCCCCAGTTGTAGAGTAGTCACAACCATTAAGGCTACAGCACTAACATTCACAGCATCCAAAAATGCTCTAGTCCAAGAAGAAGCTCGTAAGCGGGGGATTAAGGGATTCAGGGCAGCAACGAAAACAAAAGAAGGTAGAAAAATTCCGATTGTGGCAACAATTGCGCCAGGTATGCCAGCAATCACATAACCGATAAACGTAGCAGTGGAAAGTACTGGCCCAGGGGTAAATTGACCAATTGCGATCGCATCTAATAACTGCTGTTGTGTCAGCCAGCCGTATTCTTGAACTAATTCCCCTTGCAGAAAAGCCACCAAAAGGTAGCCACCACCAAACAAGACACTACCAACTTTCAGAAAAAACCAACCCAACTGCCATAAGGAAACATTGGCTACAGTCGATGTAGTAGCTACCGATGTCGCAAGTACAGCGGATGCTTTCAAAGTTGCACCTGTACTGAGACTAGCAATCAGAAAGTTGGCTTTATCTCCTGGTTTATCGTGTTTATCGCCAGAATGTAACCAAACCATACCCAGCAATCCCCCAATTAATAGGGCAATTACTTCATTTAATTTGAATAACAATGTCAGCAATGCCACAGCGAAAGCAATTACTAGTAATTGGCGAGTTTTCACAGCCTTTTTGGCTAACCCCCAGAGAGCATTGATGATGATTGCTAAAACAGCCGGTTTAATACCATAAAGTAAGGGAGCAATTTGGGGTAGAGTACCGTAGGCAACATAAACCCAAGCAAACCCACCAGTAATTAGAACCGCAGGTAAGACAAAACAGACACCTGACACAATCAGCCCCAGCCATCCTGCATAGATGTATCCTATATGGATAGCCATTTCTGTGGAATTTGGCCCAGGAATTAGGTTAGTTGCACCCAGCAAATCTAGAAAATGCTCCCTTGTCAACCACTGACGCCGCTTAACCACTTCATCTTCAATCATGGCAATATGGGCAACCGGGCCCCCAAAGCCGATGATGCCCAATTTAAAAAACAGGTTGGCGAGTTCACCCAAACGACTTGGTGCTGAGTTAGTCATTTTTGCTTGGCAATATACTTTTCAAGTAGGAATTGCTTGAGGTGGGGTTGTTCTAAATTTAAACCAAGCTCTTGAGCTTTCTGACTAATTTCCTCATAAGTCAGACCTTCACTAATAGCATTGGCAATCAAGGCGATACCACTAGCCCTTGCTCCAGCAGCACAGTGAATTAAAATTGGTTTGGGTAAGTTCTCAATCTCCTGAATTGCTAACTCTGTTTGCTCTTGATTTGCTTCTGAAGGCTTTAATGGGACATTGGCATATTGCAGTCCAGCCGCTTGAGCTTGCTGCTGTTCGTCACTGAGAAAACCTGCTTCATCGGGAGAACGCAGGTTCAGCACTGACTTAAATCCCTCTTGGGCTGCCTGTTTTAACTCTTCAGAAGTTAGTTGTCCAGCAGCGCTCAAGTCTTCACTAACTTTTTTAGTGTTGCTCATAATCATTAAAGACACTATTCCGATGGTTTTATAGTAGTTTATTTTGTAGACTATTTATAGAGCAATTTTCCTAGAGTACTTGAGCCTAAAATGCAAATGCCTTGACCGAGGAAAGAATACTGACGCAAAGCAGCTTCTATTTCTTAAATGACATGAAAATCACAGTTTTCTCGCAGCATCAATTTTCCCAGTCTTGCCATCAGTCTTTCAGCACTAGCACTACTGTATAAATAATCGATCGCTTCAAGGCAATAATAAAACTCAAAAGGCTGCGATCGCTCTGCTTAAATTTAAAAAGCCCTGATAAAAGTTCAGGGCTTTGATTTATATGCGGTTTATTAAATGCCAGCCTAAAATTTGTGCTAGCGCTTTTCTATAAAATTAATCATCCCTGAATCGCTTGCTTAAAGATAGCGGAGAACTACCCGTTTTCTACCTGGGTAGCTATTTAATAAATTCTTTAGATTTGTATGTATCTTCACTGTGCGATGGCGTACTCGCCCGCCGTAGGCGATCGCTTCTTGGTAAAATTCCCCTATCCTTTGGTATTTGATTACACCACAGTAAATATGAGTAGGTAAGTGCTAACTAACCTGAGTAAAGCCATGAACTATAACGTACCACCTCCGATGAGAATAAATCTCCGCCCTGCTACCTTTGCTGATTTGGATCTGCTGCGACATTGGGATGAGCAACCTCATGTGGTAGAATCCGACCCTAACGATGACTGGGGCTGGGAGACAGAACTTGACCGCACTCCTGAATGGAGAGAGCAATTAATTGCTGAAATTGATGGTCGCCCCATCGGATTTATTCAGATCATCGATCCGGCACGTGAGGATAGTCACTACTGGGGTGATGTTCCGGCGAATCTTCGCGCGATTGATATCTGGATTGGGGAAGAGAGCGATTTGGGCAAAGGCTATGGAACCGAGATGATGCAGCTTGCACTTGCTCGATGTTTTGCTGACCCGCAAGTGATAGCTGTACTCGTCGATCCACTTGCTGGCAATACCCGCGTCCACCGCTTTTATGAACGTTTTGGTTTCCAATTTGTCGAGTCTCGACGATTTGGTGACGATGACTGCTTCGTTTATCGTATGAACCGAGTAGATTGGCATCATGAAGGTGTCACGGCAGCACATTGATACGGTTTCAATACTGTTCGGTTAAGCATTTTTAACTTGGAATTGGGCTTTGGGTTAAAGGTTTTTCCCTTTTACCCTTCCCCTTTAACCGAAGTTTAATCAGTAATATCATGTTCGCTTGATTACTTATTAAACCCGAAGAACCCCACCCCGCCAAAGCTACGCTTCGTCTCCCCTCCCCGCAGGCGGGGAGGGGTGCAATGA
>NZ_JADEXF010000083.1 GCF_015207245.1 Nostoc cf. edaphicum LEGE 07299 | reverse complement strand
GTGTACTACAGTGCATTTTAGATAGAAAAATTGCTGAAAGTTCTCAAAAACTTTCAGCAATACATTTGTTTTTCAAAGAGAGCTTTTTTATGGAACGATTAAGAATTTCCGATCTCAGTTTTTGTGAAGATGAAGTTTCCGATCTTAGTCAAGTACAAGGGGGAGTTGCGTATGGTTACGCACTTAGTGTTTCTACTGCTAAAAAGGGCAGTTATAAAGTAGGCAAAGGCACTCTTGAAGGTACTGTTGAAGGTGGTATTGCTGGCGCTATTGCTGGCGCTATTACTGATGGCAACAATGTTATTGTATCTGCAAATACATCGGCAGGAGTTTCCTAAAGCTGGCATAACCAATTTGTAGAAAGCTTTTATGGACATACCTCATAAAAGCTTGTTAGGAATAGTTCTATACCTTTATCTTATACCACATATAGTAGTATAAGACAGTAGGTAAAAGCGACACTTCGGTGTTGCTCAATGACCATGCTTGTTTCTGAGTTCAAAGCTTATGAAAAGTTAGCACAGATAACAGCAGGAGATAATGCAATTCTGACTGTAAAAATTCATTCAAAATAGTTGTATTTGGCTATATATGAATGTTAAAAATACAGCTAAAAAAGATTTGCATAAATTCTTAAATTGATTGTGCTGTATTTGCAGCTAACTTTTCTTTTGCTAATGAACTTAACTCAATAGCAAGACTTACCAGTGGAAAACAAGCATGGTCTTCTATCTTGTGGTTTTATGACAACTGTAAAAGGGGTACTCTGGGTTTAAAACCATTCATTTTTATACCTAATTTATTTGCATTTCTTTTATGCTTGTATGTCAGGGTGCAAAATCACAAAATCATTTGCATAGCTAATGAATTAAAGTTTCCATAAATGCCATTTCCCCTTAATTTTTATTTCTTCAGGGAAGACGCTTTTTATAGCGGTTCTCGTTTATGTGAGTTACACCCGTAGTGGCATGGCAAGCCATGCCCCTACACCTTGTGATATAAAGTTGTGTACTGCATCTGAATGGGAACCGCTATATTATGGTTTCTAGACCGTGCAGAGCCACATTAGCCAAAAGTAGAAAGAATACAGTAGGGACGGAGCGCAGTTCGATATATCCTCTGTCTCAGTTTCCTAACGGTTTTGCTGATCTTACAGAAGTTTGCTACCTTTTGGTATAGAGCAGGGCATAATAGCAACTTCGAATAACCATTACCATTTTGGTCTGGCTTATCAGTCTCTTTTAGCCAGTTCGCTTTTACGATGGATTAATGTACTTTGCTTTTGCTATCCATGAGCTGAACTTCTCTTAGTGCAAACATACTAAACAGACCTTAAATCCTTATTAACCAACAACGCAGCCGAAGAAGCTCTTTTACGCTTGCGTATCGAGACAGCACCAAACATAGTACAACTAAACAAGGAACCTAGAATTGTTGAAGGTTCTGGGACAGTATAGACGCTCACCTGATTACTTTTATATTCTTTTAATAATAAACGAGTTGACTTATCGAAAGTACGGGAATATTTACCTTGAAAGTTAGCCAAAGCATATTCCTGTGTTCCGCCAAAAAAATTCTTAATAGATGAATCAAGAGTTATGCTACTACTCGGTTCAAATACAAAAGCATCATTGTTACCTATAGTTGATAAATTTCCAGAAATCTTGAAAGAGTCTAAAAGCTCACGAGTATCGCTGTCGTATAACTCATATAAGAACTCTCCACGAGCATTTGCACGTTCAGTCACTGCATCATCAATGGATGTTTTAAGGCTGAATAAGCCACTGAAATCAAAAGAAAACTCTTTGTCTACTATAAAATCGTAACCGATAATCGCAGCGAAGCTTTCCGCCGACCCTGTATAGCCATCACCCTGACCTTGAGCTTGGCTGAAAGACAAATTAGAGGCAGAGTTGTTTACATCGATATTAAACTTAGCCTCAGCGTTAGAATCAGCAGTTACTTGACCACCTGTGCTAATTGCTGTGGTCACATTATCAGTCAAAGTCCTAACATCTAAAGGGCTGCTACTAAAGTTGTTGATGTTGAATATTGACTCAGAAGATGCAAAGGTAGCAGCTTGGCTCGGTAAGGTTGCCAATATCGAAGTAGCGATCGCTGGAGTAGCCAATGCCAAAAAACGCTTTACAACTTTGGTGTATTTTTTCATACAATTTTTTGTTTTTCTTTTATGATGTTAAGATTGCAAATTTGTCATGCTTATCTACTGCCTTACTAATGAGTAAGAGCCAAGTATAGGCAAGCAGGATGCGCAGCTTGGGAACTTTCCAAGCCATATTTGTCTTATGTAGAAGAAATCTTCTAGTTAAGGACTAATTTTTATTACCATTTTCGCACCTTTATACAAGTAATAACCGTATAAGTAATTTAGTTATTAAGCCTGGAGATGCGGTTAATTGGTTACATATTCATACTAATCGTACATCCACTAGTTTCTTGTAAAGCTTGAGTAAAAAAAAGCATTTTTTAATTGGAATTTACGTAAGGATTCCGTAGGGAGAAGTTCACAAATTCCGTAGGGAGGAGTTCACATAAGTTCACATAAATGATGTTAGTGCCAGAGCATCCTTTGATGAGCAAGCAATTCACTGTAAAATCAAGCAACGATCGCCTGTACCAATTATCGAAGTCAGGATTGGTATCAATACGGTTCGGTTCAGGTGCATAGTCTAAAGATCGCCCTTAGTCCTTAGACGGTAACAATCCCCAAAAGTGTTCGATTGCCTTGAGAGCGCCATAGGTATGAGACTGTACCAAGGAGTTATGGTAATTCTCGTACAAATGAGGTGATTAACAACAGCACATCTTTATTAAACTTCCCTACGGGAGTGCGTTCGCGTAGCGTCTCGTAGAGAAGCGCATCTGCGTTTAAATTTCAACACTCAATTCGCCGCGATTTTAGGCAAAGCTGCACTAAGAATCATGAATAGCTAACGGCAACAACAAGCGACTGACTACCCGATTATCTGGTAACTGATAGAAATTCAACTCTCCTCCTAGTTCTTGCATGAGGTTTTGGCAGATCGCCAGATGTAAAGCTGGTGGTTGGTCGAGGTTGGAAGGAACAAGCACATCTTTAGGTGTATTATCATGTAGTTCCGTGAGTAGCTGTGGTTCGATCGCACCGTTATATGTGATCGATAATTCTAGCGATGTCTGATGTTCAGCCCCTCCAGTTGTAGAAGAAGAATATTTTATATCTAAGGGTTTTGACGCATCTAAACGGCGACACCAAATATCAATTCTGCTACCGCTTTGAGAACGGTTACAGGCAGTAACCAATAATTCATGGATAACTAATTCAATTTTGACAATATCACCAGCGATCGCCATTGCAGATTGAGCGCTGGAGGGAGGAACGCCTCTAACTAATGAAGAATTCTTGGGTGCTTCTTGCTCGTCAATTGGTTGTCCCAAACCATGTACACCAATCCACAGCTTTTGTTGTTTAAGTAAATTTTCGATCCGTTCGAGCGATCGCTTCAGTAAACTGGCTATGGGCATAGTTTCCCAACTAATGTGTAGCTGCCAGTGTTCGAGTTTTAGCATTCCACTCATGGAGGTGGCTGTATGATCTAACTGCCGCAGCAATAGCTGGTAGCGCATCTGAGTCAGTTCATTGGCAGGAATGCCCAAATCGTGTATTTGTTTAAGGGAATGGGCCGTTATTCTTTGAATTTCCTCTAGACGACGATGTTTGTACCAGTTGAGTTGTCGTAATTCTTCGGTTGTGGATTCTAAAAGTCGGGTGATTTGCTTTTCACGACGCCACCAGGCTAATTGAGAAATCAGAGTTGCTGTTGCACTGAGGTTTTGTTCTGACCAGCGACGCTCTTGATAGTCTGCTAACAGCACTACACCAGTGGTTTCATAATCAGCAGTTGTACGTAATGCCATCACCAAAATTTGACCTTTGTCTGGAATATTCAACCATTTCCGAGTTTCCGGGGGTAAATTATCCACCTTCAAAGTCAGGTAATTCTCCGTAACAAGTGCCCACTGAATTAAGGCTTCAGCCTGGATAGAAATAGATGCATCAGAAAAAATCCCAAATAGGCTATTGTCAATCACTCCAGGGATAATTTCTGCCCAACTCTCGCCAGGTGCCCAAGATAGCATTAGTGCGAGGGGACAGCCCAAAATTGAGGCTATTTGTTCGAGTGCTGTAGATTCTAAATGCTTTTTTTCGACCTCAATGCTGTTTTGGGATTGTGTCAGGATGCGTAAGCATTGCTCAAATGCCTGAGAAGTTTTTTGCTGCTGGGTAGTGCGGTTATGTAATTGCCACTGACGAACAATTACACCAATCTGTTGACTGACGGCCCACAGTAATTCTTTTTCTAGAGTTGTCCAAGAACGATGGCTTTCATGAGTAATCACCAAAAGTGCTGCTGGTATATGCTCGTGAGTGCATTTACAAACAAGTAGCGATCGCACATTATTTTCTAACAACGAGGGACGCCAGTTAAAAAAGCGTAAATCTTCATCTAAGTTCTCAATTTCCACCGCTTGAGTTGAACCTTGCAAAAGCTGCCCATCTAATTCTTTGAGAGTATCAAGGGTAAATGTCAACGGGCGACGATTTTGGGGCTGACTTTGGTAAATAAATTGATAATTCTTCTGTTCGGGGTCATACTGCAACAACAAAAAGCGGGTAGCACCTAATCGAGCTAAAACTCTTTTAGCACAAGTATGTAAAGTTGTCTGAAGGTCATGTTCGCTATAGATACCTTGAGCAACTTGGCTAGTCAGTTGAGCATCCTCTTGAATCTGTTTGATAGTGCTTTCCATGCTTTCGGTAGGTGTAACTAGAGAGATTAAACCAGCAACACCTTGGACAAAATTTTTGTCTGTGTCTGTCCAGATGCGAGGTTCATTGCTTTCCACCGCCAGAAAACCGACTAAGTTCTTTTGCCAGATAATCGGAGCTGCCAGAAGCGATCGCACCTTTAGCCGTTCCAGCAATTTAGCCGTAAAATGGCTTTTTAAAGAACTGCGGGCATCACCAATGGAGACTATTTGGTTAACTGCCAAAGCATAATAAAAATCGCTCAAGTCTTGTACAGTCATTCCCGCTGCTTGCTGGCTGCTAGAATTGCGATCCATTTTGACCAGCTGATTGCTCATTCGACACCAAAAGTAGCGCCCTTCTCGCTCAAACCAGTAAACATTTGTCCGGTTGGGGGAGACAAACTTATGAGTTGCTTGCACAGCTGCTTCAAGTCTTTGATTCAGGTTACTGAGGGTGCGTAAATTTTCTAGCAATTCTAATAATGGCTCGTCAGTTCGCCTGGTTTGCTTTTGGTGCTTATGCATCTCATTTTGATAAAGCACTGCCCCCAGTTCACCTAAAACCATCATCAAACGTGCTTTTGTTTCTCCTGTCAGTAAGTAGCCCCAGCGTTCTGAACCCAGTAATACCAAGCCCAAGCAACGGTCTTTGTAGCGAATTGGTAAAATAATCGTTCCTTGGATGTGGAATTTTTCGGCAACTTTTCGCCATTCGGCGGCACGGATTTCAGTTTGCAAATCAGCTACGCCCAAAGGATGCTGTTCAATTACTGCTTGCTCTAATAAATCCCCTGGACTGAGAACAACCCTTTGGCGTAAAAAGCTCATGTCACGATCGGGTGTGATGCCTCCTTTGCCGAATAATATGTGATTCAGGCGATCGTAAAGAGCAATCCAAATCAGTTTGTAGTCAAACTCTTCTTTAAGATAAGAAATAGTAGTTTCAATCAGAACGTCAACATCATCTTCTTCTCTGAGGCTCTGGAGGACGCGCCCCAAAGAGAGGATCTGCTGTTCGGCGGCTATAGGTTTTTGTGGCTGCCCCATCTGATTTATTGGTTAACATAACTTGTAATATATAAGATGCCCAAAAAAGCACCCTGAGTAATATTGCCACAAGTGTTTAATATTGAACCTAGACAGGTTAATAAGAAATTAAGCTAATAGTCATTCAAATTGCATTCCGCATCTTTGCGTGTTTCTAGCGATTTGAACTATACAACTTAAAATCGCTGCCTCCTGAATGTTTAACTCAAATAAAATAACTTTTGCATGAAGTATCTTTTATGCCCAAGTGGGTAATTCTCTTGAAAACCAAATACAGTGTAGCCTTGAGATTCATAAAATTCCTTAGCTTGAAAGTCTAATGTCTCAAGATGAACCCCTACACAGTTTTGCTTTTGACCTTCTTTTTCAGCAATTTTAAGGATATTGCTGCCAATCCCTTTGCGGCGTAAGCCTTCTTGAACAACTAAGACTCTGATATAAAGCCAATCGCAACCGATTTCGCCCATAATGCCACCAACAATCAAGCCTGATTCATCTCGTGCAAAAACTGCTAGAGGTTGCCACTCTGACAACGGAAAAAAATTTTGATTGAACTGGCGAATCATTTGGATGACTGTCATCCGATCCTGCTGAGTTACTTCCTGTTTTACCTGAACTGTAATCATCCTGATTTTGCTTCTGGGTAAGGTTTTGACCAATACTCATTGCCCACTCGTACATAATTTCAGAGTGAATTTTGACTTCTGATTTCTGAGTTATTCTTTATAAAAGCTAATGGATATTTATAAATTTGCAATTAGTCCGCTTTTGTTCAATGTGGTAAAAACAGAGCCGGAGTGGTTACATCAGCAGACGATTCGCAGTTTTAATTGGCTATCGCAAACGCCTTCTAGTTGGGTAAACCAACGCTTAAAGAAGTCTTTATGCCTGTACGATTCACGTTTAGAACAAAATTTGTTTGGGCTAAACTTTCCAAATCCGGTAGGGTTAGCGGCTGGCTTCGACAAGGATGGAGTCGCTGCGGGCATTTGGTCTAACCTGGGTTTTGGCTTTGCAGAACTAGGAACTGTAACTTTTCACGCACAGCCCGGAAATCCCCATCCTCGTTTGTTTCGCCTACCGTTGGATAAAGCTGCTCTCAATCGGATGGGCTTTAATAACAGTGGTGCAGCAGTAATGGCGGCACGTTTGAAACAAAGAAAGCATGAGTTAATCGGCTCGATACCCATAGGGATAAATTTGGGTAAATCTAAGATAACTCCCCTAGAAGCAGCCGCACAGGATTATCTCGATAGTTTTCGTTTACTCAAGGATTTGGGAGACTATTTTGTTGTTAATGTCTCTTCTCCCAATACACCAGGGTTACGATCGCTCCAAGATGCTTCTATGCTCAGTGCCATCTTAGATTTATTACAACAAGAAAATACTACACAAAAACCAATTTTTGTCAAGATAGCCCCAGATTTATCATGGGAAGCGATCGCTGACATTATAACTCTTGCTAAAACCTACCAACTGGCAGGAATTATCGCCACTAATACCACCATCAGCCGTGATGGACTGAAAACCCAAGTGATTGACCAAACAGGCAAATCACCCCAGGAAGAAACTGGCGGAATTAGTGGTAAACCATTGCGCGATCGCTCCACTGAGGTAATTCGTTTTATTTGGCAGCAAACTCAAGGACAAATCCCAATTATTGGGGTTGGTGGTATTTTTTCCTCAGAAGATGCTTGGGAAAAAATTACTGCTGGTGCTAGCTTGATTCAGGTTTATACAGGCTGGATTTACGAAGGGCCAATGATGGTACGCCAGATTCTAGCAGGTTTGCTTTCCAAGCTAGAACAAAGCGGCTTAAATTCCATCAACGAAGCTGTGGGTTTACAAACAAAAATTCCAAAATTCTAATTACGAATTACGAATTACGAATTGTTTTACCCTTCTTCCTCCACTGGGAAAAACTCCTTAGTTTTTTCTGAGAATGACCAGGCAATACCATCAGGGTCTTTGCTGCGACTCCATTCAGGAAACTCTGGATCGTTTCGCCGTTTATAAACTGTGCTGGAATAGACATTTAGCCGTTTAGCAAGTTCAGATTGAATCAGAGAGCCAAAAATTAACTGTTTTTCCAGCGATCGTTTAGCTTCCTCATGAGTTGTCTGTGGTGGTGATTCGGTTTCTGGTTCCTCTTGTGGGATTGGCGGTGGTGCTAATAGCGATCGCGCTGTTTTAGTAACTGGTTGAGCCGGAAGTTCTTTAACAGGCTCACTACTATCAAGAATATTGCCGAGAATGCTGGCAGTTATAAAGTAATAAGACTGCCCTGCATCTTCAGAGTTGACTATACTGGCACCAAATTCCGAGGCTTTAGCATCCAAGTAGCGTTTTGCCGTTGTTCCAGGAAAATTGCCCCTGATTGCCAAGTCCATTGGCGTCAGTCTGCCTTGATTTTCACGAACCAACTGATGAAAAATTGGGTTAACTCGCACAGTCCACTGTTGCCATTGATATTCCTGCCAAAGCTTGAAGGCAATTACCAGCACAATTACCGCCAGTAAAATTCTCCAAGTGGCAACTAGGAAAATAATCAAAAACGAGATGGGCAAAAGTAGAACGAGAAAAGCCTTACCGTTACCTTCTATGGGTTTCTCACTCATGCCGATTTTTGCCAAGTGAATTTTGGGAAATAATATTATTATATTGGCAAAAATTGAGACACTTTTTTGTATCGTTTGGCAAAGTTGCGGCAAAAATTTCGGCAAAAGCTTTATTCAGTAAGTGTTATAGGCTTATTACCCTTTTGCTCATATAAGATTGGTCTGCGATGCCTACGGCGGTAAACTACGCGCAAAAGTTTTTACCAGAGAAAATAAGCGGGTTAAGATGTATGGTGATCGTAATACATCTCAGCTTTTCTTTCCAAAGCAATAATTCTAAATTAGCTTGCCAGACCCTTGACAACAGATAATACACATACTACA
>NZ_JADEXF010000082.1 GCF_015207245.1 Nostoc cf. edaphicum LEGE 07299 | reverse complement strand
TTCTTCTACTACTATCAAGTCGTCAATACGACCGACAAATGCTGTCCGCAGTGCTAAACGTCGCTCTTTGCGGTTCAATTTCAGGTCGAAGTCTCTAGGCTTTGGCCCAAAGATCACACCACCACCACGCCACAATGGTGAACGAATAGACCCTGCACGAGCGCGACCAGTACCTTTTTGCCGCCAAGGTTTACGACCGCCACCTCTGACTTCAGCACGAGTTTTTGTGCTGGCATTTCCTTGACGAGCATTGGTCAATTGCCGTACTAAGGCGCGGTGTACAATATGAGACGCTGTTCCTTCTTTGGCAACGCGCAATTCGAAGGTCGTCTCGCCGACCTGTTCTCCTTGCCAATTTTTAACTACGCTTTCAACCATCTTTGTTATCTGTCCTTTGTCATTTGTCATTTGTCATTTGTCTTTTGTCCTTAGCCAATGACTACTGACTACTGACTAATGACTTTTGACTATCCCACTGTTTTTGCAGGTACAACACTTACTAGAGCGCCTGGTTTACCAGGAATGGCTCCTTTAATTAGCAATAAGTTGCGTTCTGGATCAACTCGCACTATGGTCAGTTTGCGGATTGTAATACGTTTTCCACCTAAACGACCTGCCATCCGCTTACCTGGATAGACACGACCTGGTGTTGTACCAGCACCAATAGAACCGGGCGCTCTGTGGTTTTTGGAACCGTGTGACATTGGCCCGCGACCAAAGTTATTGCGCTTCTGGTTTCCCGCAAAGCCGCGACCGATGCTTGTACCGACGACATCGACAATTTGACCAGCGCTAAAAATATCTGCTTTAATCTCTTGACCTAAAGCATAATCACTAGAGCTATCGGTGTGATATTCGTTTAAGTGACGCAATGCTGGGGCAGATGATTTAGCCAAATGACCCAGTAGTGGTCTGTTTAGTGCCTTGGGTTTAACTTCGCCATAACCAACTTGAATGGCAAAGTAACCGTCGGTTTCTTTCGTTTTAACTTGTGTAACAGTGCATGGCCCTGCTTGAATGACAGTTACAGGAATAGATACTCCTGCTTCGTCAAATATTTGAGTCATGCCCAGCTTGGTGCCGAGAATACCTACAGACACAGTAACTGGTTCTCCTTTCTACTTGCTGACCTTGGAATTGGACTTTAGAGGACACGCTTTGTACGCATCAGTTTAGGCTGGGTTAGCCTGCGAAATTTGGAATGGTTTTAATAAACCGCTCCAAATGCTTTTGGACACAACAAACCGTGTCCTTACTGCTTGGTGAATCTGTTTAGCTTCACTCATTAGATCACCAGAACAGCCACAAGTCTCTTCCCCTTGGGAAGGAGTAACTTCTGGAATCAATGCAAGGCGCTACAGCTTTAAGCTGTGTGCAGCAATGCTTTCGTCCAAGCAATTGCTCTGGCACTTTCTGGAGGCAGCGCTGTCGGCGGGTTTTCCGATTTTTACACGCCCGAAGGGCGGCTTCCCGGAGATTGGCTACTGCCGTGTTGCAGTTGGACTTAAGCGGTTATTACCGCCCAGTATCCGTTAACTGAGACTCACGTAATGCCATGAAACCAACATTGCTGCTCAGTTTTACTTCCTTAAACACCTTAAACTATTGTTTAAGCTTTTGCCCGCTTTTTTTAAGGCACAGGAGTAAACGTACCTTGGAGCTTAGGATTAACTTTAGTTATTCTTCCATAAGCTCTAATGTTGACCTGAAAGCTCTCTTAGTTTACCAGTCTACGATCGCTCTGAGTTAGATTATCCAATTTGGATTAAGTCATCAGTTTTTGATGCTAACACTACCTCAGAATGACAGTAAAAAGTCAACCTAATTTGCGTTTTTGGTCACAATCTAATAATATAAATTATTTATTTATGTTTGTCCAGTAATTTATAGAGCTATTTTTAGGGAGCAGGGGAGCAGAGGAGCAGAGGAGCAGAGGAGCAGAGGAGCAGGGGAGCAGGGGAGCAGGGGAGCAGAGGAGAATAATTCATCCCCAATGCCTAATACCCAAAAAAATGCTTTTAATCTATCGGTTCAGGGTAAATAATAGAGATATCTAAGTGGGATAAGACGAAAATCTATGGCACTAATTACCACTGGCAACGGTTTAATCCGCGATCTGGAAAAATTTGGCGCTCTTGGAGTGTATGTACCTCTGGAAGGGGGTTATGAAGGTCGATATCAGCGCCGACTACGGGCAGCTGGCTATACTACCCTTCACATTACTGCTAAAGGACTGGGTGATGTAGCCGCATATCTCACAAGAATTCATGGAGTCAGACCTCCTCATCTTGGTAAGAAAAGTACTGGTAGCGGTGCGGCAGTAGGTCAAGTGTACTATCTGCCGCCAATTCTCGATTCTCATCTAGAACAGCTACCGCCAAAGTCTAAGGGGCTGGTCTTGTGGATTATTGAAGGGCATATTCTTTCCAATCAGGAACTTGAGTATTTGACGAATTTGCCTCAACTAGAACCACGAGTGAGAGTAATCATTGAAAGGGGTGGCGATCGCTCTTTCCGTTGGACTTCTCTAGAAAAAACTCTGTTAGCTAGCTAACACTTACAAAGCTGAGGAGTTAAAAGTAAAGAGTGAGGAGTTAAAATTTTTAAATTCATAACTTCTCACTCTTTATATATTGGCTATTGGCAATTATCGGTATTGCGCTATGTGCAACTTAAATGCTCATTAGCTGATAAATTTTTTGGTAAATCCACGTAACCGGATTAACACTGGCTTCGCCCATTTTCCACCCAGCAAATCGTGTAACAGAGTATAAAAACACGGGATGATAAACAGCGTCAGCACTGTTGCCAAAGATAAACCTGAAAACACCACCACACCTAATGGTTGCAGAAATTCTGAGCCTTCCCCAATTCCTAACGCTAGGGGGAACATACCTAAAACAGTGGTAATAGTTGTCATTAACACTGGTCGTAGGCGTTGAGGAGCAGCTTTCAAAATGGCAGTTTTTCGGTCAACTTTTTCCCGTTCCCGAATTTGATTCGCCAATTCTACCATAATGATGGCGTTATTGACCACAATACCCACTAGCAAAACCGCACCGACAATTACTGTTGCTCCAATAGCAGTTTTAGTAATGTAAAGTCCGAAAATCCCCCCAGCTAATGCCAAAGGAATTGTAAACATAATTACTAGCGGGTCAATGAGGGAGTTATATTGTATCGCCATTACCACAAAGACTAGAAAAGCAGCTAATCCACCCAACAGTTGCAGTGAACTTTGCAGTTGCTGATTAGATTCAGCGGCTGAACTGGGTAAGCGGCTAACACCTTCAGGTAAATCTAAACTATCTAGTACCGTACTCACCTGTTCTAGGGCATCACTGAGGCTAGCTCCCTCAGTCAAGTTGCCAGCAATTAAGAAAACCTGGCGTTGGTTAATTCGCTGAACTTCTCCTGGAGCTTGAGCTTCAGCAATTTTGGCAACATCGCTCAAGCGAACTTGGCGATTGTTTTCCACAAATAAAGGCAACCTTTCTAATTGAGAAGCTGCTTGCACTGATTTTTCATTCAACTGTACCCGAACATCGACTAAACGGTTGCCGCGTTGCAACTGAGTTGGTACACTACCTTCGATCGCAGTCTGAATTGTTTGACCAATATCTGTAGTAGTTAACCCCAAAGCTGAAACCCTTTCCCAATCAGGAATAATCTGAATTTCTGGCTGGCGCTCATCTGCATCGGGACGAAACCTCGCAAGGGTGACTTGTTCTTCCAGGGCCGCTAGTACCTGACGTCCAGCTTCTTCTAAAGTATTTACGTCATTTCCCTGAAGCATCACGTCAACATCAGCACCACGGATGGGAGAGTTACTGAGAATCAAACCCCGCACTTGACCAGGGGCAAGGCGCAAGCGAATTCCGGCTAAATTTAACTTGTTAAACTCCTGGGTAAGTCGTTCTGTATAAGCTTGCACGTTAGTACCCGGTTTCAGGGTAATATTTGCAGTACTTCGCAGGGGATTGGCATTGGTATTAGAACCAAAGAGGGAACCACCAGATGTAGAGAAAACATATTCTGTTTCTGGTTGATTGCGGAGAATATCATCTACCGCAGCCATGACTTTTCGGTTAGTTTCTAGGGGCGTACCGGGAGGAAACTGAGCGTTTAAGTTGGCTTGTCCGGTATTGATGCGGGGGAGAATTTCTTGGGGAATTTGCGGAGCCATCCACAAACTGCCGCCACCAAAAAGGATAATAGCGATCGCTACCGTAACCAACCGCCAGCGTAATATCCCACCTAAAAAACTGCCGTATCCTCTCGTAGATGCATCAAAGCGGTTATTAAACTGCCGCAACAGCCAAAAATTGCTCAGACGACTAGAAAACTTCCATGCCAACATTCGGGAGGCAAGCATCGGTACAACGGTCACGGCAATCAAAATTGAAGCCGCAACAGAAAAGGTGATGGTAAGAATTAATTCATTAAATAGTAGTGCGATAAAGCCGCCAATCAGCAAAAATGGCAACACCGCCACCAAGTTTGTACTAGTAGAAGCAATTAAAGCTGATTCTACTTCTTGGCTACTTTTTTCTGCCTGGTAAATTAGTTGCTGCGAATTCAAGCGGGTTTTATTATCTTTACCGGGAGTCATCCCAGCACCCTCGGCAATGTTCTCCAACATGACGATGGAGTTATCTACCACAATACCTACACCCAGTGCTAGACCACCCAAACTAAAAACGTTGAGAGATAAGCCAAATAGTCCCATCAAGATGATGGCAGCTAGGGTTGCTAAGGGGATGGCGAGGACGATGATGAAAGTTTGTCGTAGAGAACCGAGAAATAGGAGAACTGCGATCGCTGCTAGTGCAGTCCCTACCAACCCGGAAGTGGCAACATTCGAGATAGAATTGCTAATAAACCGCGACTCATCCAAGGTAGGTGTAATAACTGTCCCTTCGGGAATTACGCCAGATTGTCGGAGTTCTTCCAAGCGTTTTTTCACACCCTCGACAACGTTGATGGTGTTGGCATCCGGCTGCTTTTGGACACTGACTTTTATCGCTGGTTCCCCGTTCAGTAAGACGTAAATCCGTTGTTGTTCTGAACCGTCAATAACTTCGGCAAAGTCCCGCAAATAGACGCGGCGTTTGGGAGTGGTGGAAGTAGCGGCAGAATCGGGAGATGAGGAAGATGAAGGAGTAGGCGAAGAGACTTCAAAGGAAAGATTGCTGATTTCATTGGCATTTTGGAAGCGCCCCACAGTACGGGTTAATGGCTCAGAATTCTGCCCCAAAATCCGACCGCCAGAAATATCTATGTTGCGATTTCTGAGTTCATCTAGCACATCGGTCAAGCCTACACCTACAGCTTGCAACCGATCTAAATCTATATTGACCCTAACCTCTTCTTGAACTCCTCCCGATACATCTACCCCTGCAACTCCGGGTACAACACTTAGTTCGCGGACTAGTTCCTCTTCAGCAAAAACACGTAAAGCCATGCCTTCTAGAGAAGGCGAAGTTAATGCCAATTCATAAACAGGTAACTGAGAAGGATCAACTTTAAATAATCGCGGTTCTTCGATGGTGTCTGGTAATGTGCTTCTAGCTCTGTTAAAAGCAGCTGTAGCATCGTTTAAAGCTTGGTCAATATTGCCTCCCGTTTGAAAGTAAAGATCCAAATTTACCTGTCCCTCACGAGTTTGGGAGAAAATTTGGATCACACCTTCAGTAGCCGCAAAGGCTTCTTCTAGGGGTTTGGTTACTTCATCAACTGCTACCTCTGGTGAGATTCCAGGTGCTTGTATTCGCACACCAATCCGAGGATAGGTGATTGATGGTAGTAAATCCACTGGTAGCTTGACTACAAAGAAGACACCTAGCACTATCACTGCCAAGGTCAGCATGAGTGTGCCGATATGTTGGCGGATTGATATGGCACTGATACTAAATCCGCCACCATTCTTTACTTGTTGCATTATTATCGCTGTGCTCCAATTAAAAAGGCAAAATGAAAAATTCCAAAAGAGATTTTGAATTTTGAATTTTTAATTCCCCTTAGGGGCTGACTCCGCTGTTTCGGAAAGAATCGATAAACGTACAGCGTCTCCATTTTTTAAGGGTTGACCACTGCGAACAACATAGCGCTCCCCCGCTTGCAAGCCAGATAGAATTTCCACTTTGCCATCAGCCTTTTGTCCTAAAGTGACAGCACGCATCGCTACTTTCGTCTTGCCTTCTGTGTCTTTTACCACAAATAGCGCCCCCGATGGATTTTCTTGCTCTTTACTGACTCCCTTTGCTGCCCCTGCTTGTTTTTGAATAGCTGTTTGCGGCACTACTACGCGCTGTTGAGCCTGGGTTTCAAAATTGACTCGTGCCAGTAATCCGCTACCAATCTTCCCTTGAGTGTTGGGAATCACCACTTCTACAGGTATCAAGCGAGCTGTGGCATCGGCAGCTGGAGAAATGCGCGCAACTCTGCCCATTAATGTTTCGTTGGGGAAGGCATCTAAGCGGACTTGTACAGATTGCCCAACCTGAATTTGTGCCAGTTCTAATTCGGAAACTTGCACGACGACTTTCACACGGTTAAAGTCGCCAATTTTCAAGACTTCACTACCTGCTTGTAGAAGGTTGCCGGGTTCTGTCACCCTTTCTGTGACTACGCCAGTGATAGGGGATGTCAGCCGGGCGTAAGACCTGCGCTCTTTGGTTTGAGCAACTACTGCCTGTTGTGCTAAGACTCTACCTTGAGCCGCAGCAACGGCTTGCTGTTCTGTACGAACCTGCTCTTGAGCTGCCCGTAGTGCCTGGGCTGCTGTTTGCGCCTGGGTACGCGCTTGCTGGGCTGTTTGTTCAGCGATCGCTCCGGCTTTGAATAGATTCTGTTGCCGTTGTGAGTCTGCCTGAGCTTGTACTACTTCTAGGCGCGCCCGTTCAACGTCTGCACGGGCATTGCTTACCTGATTTGTTGCCCTAGCTACTTCTGATTTGAGGGCTGCTAGTTCTGCTTCTGCTTGCTTTAATTCGGTCGAAAGTATGGTAGCATCTAACTGTCCGACGTTTTGCCCAAGTTTTACTGTATCGCCTACATCAAGGTTTAAAGCCAACAACCGAGCTTCTACTTGCGATCGCAATGATACAATCCGAAAGGGTGTTGTATTACCTGTATATTCTGGTGATTTTTGCAGCAAGTCAGTTCGAGCGATCGCCACATCTACAGGCGTTGCACCACCACGTTCTCTACCAGATTTTTGAGATTGTGCTTCGGCTGATTCTTTGGGCAGTGAACCGCAACTCGCTGTCAGCAATCCTATACCTACCAAACAGGGAATTAACAAACTTCTTACAGAGGTGGAGAAAAGTAAGTAATTTTTCCCTTTTCCACCTGTTGTACAAGTGCTGTTTGCAAGAATTCTACTCTTTACATCTGCGCTCACCACTTCAGTCTTCACAACAGAATTTAATTGGATATTAATGAGCTGGTTGGCGGCTACCGGATCTGTCATTCTCACCTGTTTGTGCGGCTTATTCATATCCAAGATCATTTATTTTTCTTTTATTGGGGAGCTTTTGGGGTTAAACAGCCGTGTTTTACCAAGTAATTTTTAGAGATATCATTAACAAAAAACGGTGAGAATTCATAAGCTGTCTATCAGTAATTTTCTGTATAAGAAATTACTGTTTTCCCATAAAAGTCTAAAATTTCTCACCGCTCTACTTCTTACGCAGAGGTAGAAAATCTTCTTGCAGATTAATAAATTATAAACTTAGTATAAATATTTGTCAGTTTTCTGAAATCTACCCATAGGAGAAACCTGGCTTTCTCTAAAGATATTAAACTTTTTGTTCAATATCCCAACATGGGCGATATTACAATAATTACCCATTTATTCGTTTCATGCGTAAGTATTTGTACTTATAGGACTTTCTTTATTTTATTAAGAATATTAAAGATTTATTGCTTTTTATGTCTATAATGTACTGGAAAACACTATTTTTTCTTACCCCCCTTGCGTAATATTGCAAGAAACAGGGCGATAAATACCATAGCAACAACAGCAATAATGAGGTTTTTTGCCAGAAATATATTTGTATTAGGTGAGGAAGGTAAGGCGTGACATCATTGCTCAAAATCGTACAAACCACTGAATGAATCCCAGATTTCCGAATTTTTTCAGGAATCAGCAGGGAAGTGGCGATGTCTACGACGGGCTACGCCTACGCAACGACGCTACTATAACCTTCTCGTGGGTGCGGTTCACTTAGCCTCACCCGTTTTTAGACTAGCCAGCATCTAGCTATTAACCGCTTATATAACTTTTTATAACAGTTTTTCAAACTTTTTCCCAGAAAGTTGGTTGCTATGTCATGATGGGAAGTGAAATGAGAATTAATTCGGCGACAGTGTTTGTTTTTAGTATTGACAGGCTTTTTCCTTTTGGTATTACAGACTTCTCTCCGAAATCTAAATCTCTACAAACTTATGATTTTGGAGACATTTGATGTCAATTTACGTTGGTAACCTCTCCTATGATGTTACACAAGATGCGCTGAGTGCTGTATTTGCAGAATATGGTGCTGTAAAGCGTGTTCAACTACCCACTGACCGTGAAACAGGTCGTTTACGCGGCTTTGCTTTCGTGGAAATGAGTTCAGAAGATGAAGAAGCAAAAGCCATTGAAGCTCTTGATGGTGCTGAATGGCTTGGCCGTGACCTCAAGGTAAATAAAGCCAAGCCCAAAGAAGACAGAAGTGGTGGTTCCTTTGGGAACCGTGGTGGTGGCGGCGGCTACAACCGTAGCAACAACCGCTACTAAGCTTAATTGAATTTAGAAAAGGCTCAGGCAGAAATGCTTGAGCCTTTTTTATGCCAAACTTTGATTCTAAATAATTTTAAACCAACACTAAACTTGATTACAGAGCTACTAG
>NZ_JADEXF010000081.1 GCF_015207245.1 Nostoc cf. edaphicum LEGE 07299 | reverse complement strand
GTATACTAACCGTTTACCCTCACTGATACGCGAACCGTGCATTTGAGTTTCAATCAGCATTAACCCTTGAGTTTCGCCTTCGTACTCAATTGCATAGCCTTCGCGGTTTGGTTGTCTGTGAATAACGAACTGAAGTTTAAACTCCCAGTCCCAAAATTTATCTTCTTGTCCGTACAATCTTAATTGTTCTTTCCACTCTGAGGCATAATCATTGACGTGCTTTTGCACTAATTCTACTAAATCTGCTTCTACGGTCATGCTATCTTGACCGCGAATTAGTTATATTTTTGTTCGCATCGCACCAATATCGTGAGCCAGCGCGTTGCGGAGGTCTCCTCCGTTGTAGCGACTGGCGTGTGCATTAGCAGATTTTGATGTTATCAGATTAAGTAAACAAACTGTACCAGACTCAAAGACCGCAAAGGAGAAACGATGGCGATTGACCCAGAAATCACGAGACATAAAGAGTGGTTGGGTTTTCTCCAGCCTGTAGGGTTGGTAGTATCTCCCCCGGCGTTGGTAAAGGCGCAGGCGGTGGTCAACCGCAATATTGTAGATTTGCAACAATCATTGCTGGCTGCGGTTGATGAGGATGGCTATATTGCTGATTTTCCGGCTTTTGTGGTTAATGTATTAAGCTGGGCTAATAGTGATCTTGTTAAACCATCACTAGAATACGAGATAGCTTTAACTGATTACAGCGAAATTCTTGCGCCTACCTATATTGTGCCTGACCCGGATAGCGACAAGCCGCAGATTTTGGTGCAAATAATTTCTTCTGGTACTGACTTGGATGTAGTCGCACCAGAATTAACTAAGTCTAGCAGTGGTTGGCACGCCAGCCCCCAAGCTAAATTTGAGCGGTTGTTGCGGGAGACGCAAATACCCATAGGTTTGTTGTGTAATGGTGGGTTGCTGCGTTTGGTGTATGCGCCCCGTGGCGAGTCTTCTGGACATTTGACTTTTCCAGTACAGGCGATGTGTGAGGTGTCTGGACGGCTGATTTTGGGGGCGATGGAAATGCTGCTGTCGGCATTTCGTGTGTTTAGTGCTACTACAGGTCGTCGTTTACAAAATTTGTTGGAAGATAGCCGTAAGTACCAAGCAGAAGTTTCTACAACCTTGGCTAACCAAGTACTAGATGCTTTGTGGGAACTGCTGCGTGGGTTTCAGATGGCGGATGCGGCTGTTGATGGTAAGCTCTTAAGTGAAATTGCTGCAACAAATCCGCAACACATTTATGGTGGATTAATCACCACACTGATGCGGCTGGTGTTTTTGCTCTACGCTGAGGACGAAGGGTTAATGCCACCAGACGATATTTACCAGCGTAACTATTCTGTATCTGGATTGTATGAACGGCTACGAGAAGACGTGGGAAATTACCCTGACACGATGGATCAGCGTTATGGGGCGTGGGTGTGGCTGTTGAGTTTGTTTCGATTGGTTTATGACGGCGGCGGACAAACACCAGAGTATTTACCAGCACGGCATGGTCAGCTTTTTGACCCGGATGAGTATGCGTTTTTGGAAGGTCGCCCACGCGGTAGTAAGTTTGTCAAGGGTCAACCAATCGAGCCTCCGCGAATTCCCGATGGTGTGGTGTATCGTTTGTTAGAAAAGCTACTAATTTTAGAAGGGGAGCGCCTGTCTTATCGGGCGTTAGATGTGGAGCAAATTGGCTCGGTGTATGAGGGCATTATGGGTTTTGCTGTGGAACGGGCAGAAAGTCCGAGTATTGGAGTTTACAGCAAGCCCAAGGGGTCAAAGGTTTCTACGACGGTGGTAGTAGATGTGACGGCGATTTTGGCAGCAAAGTCAGCTGACCGTCAGAAGTTACTGAAGGAGTGGGCAAATTGTGAGGTATCAGGGAATGTCCTCAAGGAACTGAAGGCGGCGCAGACGTTAGAAAATATAGTGATTGCACTAGGTCGGAAGGTATCACGGCAAACACCTAATTTATTGCCTGTGGGTTCGCTGTACTTGCAGCCAGGGGAAGAACGCAGGCGTTCTGGTTCGCATTATACGCCCAGGTCACTCACTAAACCGATTGTGGAAACAACCCTGCGTCCGGTGTTGGAGGCGTTGGGAGAAAAACCGACTGCGGAACAGATTTTATCTTTGAAAGTTTGTGATTTGGCGATGGGTTCTGGTGCGTTTTTGGTAGAAACCTGTCGTCAATTGGCTGAGAAGGTGGTGGAAGCTTGGGAACGCGAGGAAAACGATACCCGCCTGGGAATTAGCGATCGCAACCAGAATGCGACAATTGATAACGATCGCAACCAGAATACGATAATTCATAGCGATCGCAACCAAAATACGATAATTGACAGCGATCGCAATCAGAATACGATAATTCATAGCGATCGCTCTTTGGGAAAAACTTTTTGGTTTACTGATCAATAGGTTCACTCTTCGTTAATCTACGCAAGTGTCACAAAAAATAAAAGTTTTTTGTTTGTAGTGAGGACTTCAGCCCTTATCTTGAGGACTAAAGTCCTCACTACAAGCTTAAAATAATACGACAGTTGCGTAAGTCCTGCTTGCATTCGATTATCAATGCAATTAGTGTTAATAGAGAGTATGTGTTGGGTTCTTTCGGCATGGGTGCGGACGGTATGCGGTATTCTTGGTTAAATTAGTTTATATCTGCATTGGCAATTTTTATAAAGTGAATTTTCGAGAAATTTACTATTCCTCAAGGGTGACAGTTGCGTAAGTCCTGTATGTAAGTAGTGACTTTATTACTTAATCAAATCAACACAAACTTAGTCACAATTAGCACTTGTAACTTATTAATTAACTGTTATAACTAATTGTATACATCAAATCTTGTATGTACTAGCTTTATCATTTACTAGAAAAAAGATTTTCTAGCAGATATAAAAGTCAATTACTAGTGAAGTCTACAAGCATATTAGACAGTTTTGATGGGCTAAAATTATTAGCCCAAACTTTAGTTTGTAGTAAAGTACAAGATGCAAAAATCGTAAATAATTAAGGGAGTCATCTTGTGGAAAAAAGAAGAGAAAATAGGGGAATAGTTTCAAAAGCTATTTCGTTCCTGTTAAATCGTATAACTTTTATTGTGCTTGCAGTTACTCTTGTGCTGTTTGTTGGAGGTAAGTTTGAACTAGCAAGTGCAGCTCAACCTAGTGCGGAACTAGAAATTCAAAAATTAACATCCTGTTACGCTCTGGGAACTGACGCCATTGGTCGAGGAAATCTCCAAGAAGGAAAGAATATTTATCGGGATTGTTTTACTCAAGATGCAGTTCTCACTGCCATTTTTCCTGATGGGGCAACTCAAACAAATTATGGGACAGATTCTTGGGCAGATTTTGTCTATTCAGTATTTCAAGGAAATGGTTATACAGCTACTCAACACTTGATGGGTACAATAAACATTTCAGTTCAAAATAATCAAGCAACGATGACTTCTTACCTCCATGCGACTCACAAACGTTCGGAAACCAGCATTGATGTTGCTAATGGCACTTATGAAGATCAAGTCGTCAATAGAAATGGACGCTGGAAAATTCGTAATCGTACCCTTAAACTCATCGATTTCTTGAATCTCAGTTCGCCAACTACTGCTTCTTCAAGCACTAATGCCCGAAGTGCTAACTCCTCAGCTACCTTTATCAGACCAAATATACCTCGTTTAAAAGAATAATTCTTGAGATTGGAATAACACTAATACGGGTTGGATAAGTATTCTTTACCTCCCTTATGACCCAATACAGTTCAGTTAAGCATTTTTTCTCTTCTCTCTGTTTCCTCTGCGCCTCTGCGGTTCGTTAAAAAAGTTGACTTTGACAAAGAGTTTTAGCCATAACTGAACCGTATTGCCTTATGACCTGAAAAAAGGGGTGAATTAAAATATTCACACCCTTTTTTATTTGCCAATTGAGCAAAATATAGTGCAAGATAAACAACCTTTGCAGTTAGTCTTTATTCTGCTTGATATATGAATAGAGAAGTTCGCGATCGCTTCGAGGATTTACAATTAAGCATGGACTATTTCCGTGACTTCCATTACTGACAATCACTACAGTAATGCCCATCCGGGGACAAACTCCTAAACAACTGGTGCTAACCACCCGAAAATCACCCCATAACCCCTCAAACTTTAAACGAGATTTCAACCAATTCTCTAAATCTTCGGAAGCGGTTGAGCCTAACTGCTCGTTTGCACATTGCGAACACACAAGCACCAAACCAGATTCCCATCGGGGAGAAACAGTTGGAATAGAAGTTTCTAATCGAGTATTTATTAGAGGCAATGGTTGCTGAGAATTGGATGCAGACCTCTTGAGGATACGTTTAAGTAATGCTTTAATACGTTGTAGGAATTTTTTCATGGACTACCCCACCTATTTCTCTGACAAGATAGTGTAAATTTCCTGTTTAGTCTGTTCTAGTAGATCGCCCAAGAAATGCTAGTCTATGCCAAGTCGTTTGTAGACGATGTAGAATTTTCACCTCTGGACGCTAAGAGGACATGATATTACTATCTTTAATTGCAACTCAGTATTACAATCTAGGGGTTCCCACTCGCTGGGGAAACTATATGGAATTAAAACATGACTAAGCTGATCGAATACGAAGAAGCCAGCGACGAAGTACGTGCAGTGTATGACGACATCCGCGTTACACGTCAAAATGACTACATCAATAACTTCTGGAAAGCCATAGCCAACCATCCTCCCACCCTGCAACGAACGTGGCAAACGTTAAAGGAAGTGATGGTTAGCCCTGGTGAAATTGATCCACTGATGCGCGAACTGATTTACATTGCTGTGAGTGTAACCAATGGCTGTGAGTATTGCATCGCCTCGCACACAGCGGCAGCACGTGCCAAGGGTATGAATGATACTATGTTCGGGGAACTAATGGCGATCGCAGCTACTGCCAATATGACCAATCGCCTCGCCAATGGCTATCAAATTCCGGTGGACGAAAAATTCAAGACGTAGGAGTATAACTTAATCTATCCTACTTAAAAATAAGGTTTAGCAGAATCATTTACTATGCCCAAGGTTCAGATTAACGGGATTGATTTGTTCTACGATATTAAGGGGACGGGTGAGCCTTTGCTATTAATAGCTGGCTTTCTTTGCGATCATGCCTATTGGTCGCTGATTATGCCATCGCTGGTTTCACAGTATCAAGTCATTCGCTTGGATAACCGAGGTATGGGGAGAAGTTCTGCTCCCGAAAACCCCTATAGTCTGAAACAAATGGCTAGTGACGTTGCAGCATTGCTTGATCGCATCGGCATTGATCGGGTGCATCTAGCAGGCCATTCAATGGGTAGTCAGATAGCCCAAGAGTTAGTTTTAGCACAGCCTAAAAAGGTAAAAAGTCTGATGCTACTCTCATCTTTGGCAAAAGGTGATGCATTATTCAACAGCATCATCGAGACTTGGGGAGAACTTCCTAGTAATGTAGACCTAAAACTTTACGAAAAAGTCATATTGCCCTGGATATTTACAGATGCCTTCTACTCAATTCCTGACATGATCGAAGGTCTGATTGAGTTTGCGATCAGATATCCTTTCCCACCTGCGACTCATTCACTTTATCATCACAGCCAAGCCATCCTTAGTAGTGACACAATAGACCGCCTCCAAGAAATTCATTGTCCTACCTTAGTTATGGTTGGTAAACAAGACATTCTCACCCCGCTAAAGTTTTCCCAACAACTTGCTCAAGGTATTCCCAATGCTGAACTTGTAGTCATCGAACGTGGTGGTCACGGCTTCTTGATTGAGTCGCCGGATGCTGTAGTTTCAGCCATGCTCAATTTTCTGGGGAAGTTGAAGCCAGCTTATAGCAATTTTGGATTTTAGATTTTGGATTTTAGATTACTTCCTAAAACCCTGTTTCGAGAATCTCAAATAATACTAACTAAGAGAATTTACCAAAGCCACCACCGCCAGGAGTTTCTATTACAAAAACATCCCCAGTTTTCATTTCTACTGTTGCTGTGCTGTCTAAATTCTCTTCAATTCCATTCTGACGTTGTATCCAGTTTCGTCCTACTTTTCCTGCTTCCCCGCCATTTAATCCAAAAGGAGGAATAACCCGATGACCAGAGAGAATATTAGCTGTCATCGGTTCAAGAAATCGAATGCGGCGGACAACTCCATTACCACCCGAATATTTTCCTTTGCCACCGCTATGGGGACGAAGACTAAAGCTTTCTAAAAGTACAGGATAACGGGTTTCTAAAACTTCTGGATCGGTCAAACGAGAGTTAGTCATGTGAGAATGAACACCATCAGTGCCAGCAAAATTAATCCCCGCGCCAGAGCCGCCGCAGATGGTTTCATAATATTGATATTGCTCATTACCAAAAGTAAAATTATTCATCGTTCCTTGAGAAGCAGCCATAACACCCAAAGCACCATATAAAGCATCCACAATAGTTTGAGAAGTTTCTACATTACCCGCGACTACTGCTGCTGGATAGGTTGGGTTGAGCATACAGCCAATCGGGATAATAATTTCTAGAGGATTAAGACACCCGGCATTGAGAGGAATATTATCATCAACTAAAGTACGGAAGACATATAAAACTGCTGCTTGAGTTACAGCTTTAGGAGCATTAAAATTACTATTTAGTTGTAGAGAAGTCCCAGTAAAATCAATGGTAGCACTGCGGTTTTCTGGGTGGATAGTTACTTTAACTTTAATTTGTGCCCCATCATCCATTTTATAAGTAAATGAGCCATCCTTGAGAACTGCGATCGCACGCCTAACAGACTCCTCAGCATTAGCTTGCACAAATGTCATATAAGCTTGAACAGTCTCAATCCCGTATTGTAAAACCATTTTACAAAGTTCTTGAACTCCCCGTTCATTTGCAGCAATTTGGGCTTTAAAATCAGCGATATTTTGATCGGGGTTACGAGCAGGATAAGTATGATTTGCAAGGTGCTGTCTGACTGTGGGTTCTCGAAAATTTCCCTCTTCAACTAAAAGAAAATTATCAAAAATAATTCCTTCTTCTTCTACTGTGGTACTGTGTGGAGGCATAGAACCGGGAGAAATTCCACCAATATCTGCTTGATGTCCGCGAGAGGCAACAAAAAAGATGGGCATGGGGCACTTGTACTGAGCAAAGTCGAAGTATTGAGCATTGGGTATGGGGGATGGATTTTTTTCACTACTTTCCAAAAAAATAGGGGTAATTACAGTGACATCAGGAAGGTGTGTACCACCGTTATAAGGGTTATTAGATAGATAGACGTTTCCCGGTTTTAGCGTGTTACCTTTATCGTTAATTAAACTACGGACACTTTCACTCATTGAACCTAAATGTACGGGAATATGAGGGGCATTTGCTACTAATAATCCCGATGAATCAAAAATTGCGCAGGAGAAATCCAGTCTTTCTTTGATATTTACTGATGTGGCTGTGTTTTGTAACACAATTCCCATTTGTTCGGCGATAAATTGATAGAGATTTTTAAAGATTTCTAAGCGAACAGGATCGGGTTGAGATGTTGTGTACATTTTTAATTCGTATTTGTTCAAATTCAATGAATTACTTAACATTTGCTGATGTAAGTTGAGTTAAGCAAAGTGCAACCCAACACAAAACTTGATTAATGTTGGGTGTCACTTTACACATTATGTTCTCGATCTATAAACCTCATACATTAAAAGGCTACCTGCTACAGCAAGATTGAGAGAATTAACCGCACCTACCATCGGAATCCGAACAAGATGCTGACATAAGTCTCGCTGTTCTGGGGTTAGACCTTGGCGCTCCTCGCCCAGGAAAAGAAGAGTAGAATTGGGATAATTAAACTGATGAAATTCAGACATTCCATCTGGTGAAGCACCAATAACAGGACAGCGGTGGTTCTGTACCCAGTGACGGAGCGCAGAAAAGCTTGTGCGTACAAACTTCTGGTTAAAAAGCGAACCCATAGATGCCCGAATAACATCGGGAGCAAAGGGATCTACGCTATCAAAGCTAGCGAATTTCCGAAGGAAGAGAAGATAAATTTAACATTGAAAACCTCCGAATATTTTTCTGAAATTTAGTATTTTCGGTTAATTAAATTAAATCATAAATCTTTATCTAAAACGTTGCAAAATTAAATGATTACGTTCAGTTAATCTTGCTTCCCAGTTTGGTTCAACTACAATTGTGCTAATTTTTTCGATAATAATTGCAGGGCCATTAATACTATCTTCTGGTTGTAAATCTTCCCGTCGATAGACAGGAGCATTATGCCATTTATCAGCAGTAAACATCCTGACTGTCTCAACAGATACAGGTGCTTCATTTAGAGAACGAGTACGAATAATTAAAGGTTCTTTGGGAGTATCCATTTTCTGAATTACTTCCACTGACGCTGATTCAACAATTAAATTTTTATCTAATTGAATGAAACCATAACGGGATTTATGTTCATCCTCAAATCCTTGCCGCATCAATACCACATCATCGACAAAGTTAACGGTTAAAGTAGAGTTAGTTCCTTCATATTTTAAGTTGACTTTTTTTACTATTTCTACTTGAGCATTAGCTTCATTTATTTTACTTCTAGTTTTAGTTTCTAAATATTCCATTAACTGCTCTAATTTAAGAATTAATGCTTGAGCTAAAGGTTGTTCAACTCCTTCTTCTCTAATTGCCCGCACATCAGCTAATCCCATTCCATAAGCAGAGAGAACGCCAGCATAAGGATGTAGAAATATTTTTTTCATTCCCAATGTATCGGCAATTAAACAAGCAACTTGCCCACCTGCACCACCAAAACAACAAAGCACATATTGGGTAACATCATAACCGCGTTGCAGACTAATTTTTTTTATTGCATTCGCCATATTTTCCACTGCGATCGCAATAAATCCAGCGGCTACTTGTTCAGGAGTACAATCATTTAATG
>NZ_JADEXF010000080.1 GCF_015207245.1 Nostoc cf. edaphicum LEGE 07299 | reverse complement strand
TAGTTAAAAGAAGCAAAGATGAGAAGCATATATATGCTATGTGAGTAGTAAAAATTGCTATTTAATTCTATGAAGGACTGGCGACAGATTAGCAAAAACTATTGTAGATTTTATACTGTAAATTCCTAATCCTAAATCAAAATCTAAAATTAAAAATGAGATGAGCAATCCCCGTGTTTTGTGCCTTGGTGAAATTTTGTTTGATTGTTTAGCCGATCAATTAGGGCTAAAGCTGGAAGAAGTGAAATCTTGGACTCCTTATCCAGGAGGGGCACCAGCTAACGTAGCCTGTGCTTTAGTTAAGCTGGGAGTGTCAGCAGGATTTATCGGAGCCGTTGGCGAAGATGAGCCAGGAAATGCACTGGTCAAGCTATTACAAGATGTAGGTGTAGAGACTACGGGAGTACAACGCCATTCCACAGCACCAACGCGGCAAGTTTATGTTACACGGGATCTGGCTGGCGATCGCACCTTTGCCGGATTTGGTCAGTACGATACCGCAGAATTTGCCGATACTCGCCTGCAAGCTAAACAATTGTCAGATTCGCTGTTTCAAGAAGCAGATTTTCTGGTTTTGGGTACTTTGGAATTAGCCTATCCTGAAAGTGAAGCGGCAATAAACCGTGCTTTAGAGTTAGCAGAACATTACGACTTAAAAATTGTGCTGGATGTCAACTGGCGTCCTGTATTTTGGAAAGAGCCAAACATTGCCCATCAAAAAATTCCAGAATTAGTTAAGCGAGTCGATTTCCTCAAACTCTCCAAAGAAGAAGCTGAATGGCTATTTGAAACCGCAGATCCCGGAGCCATTACTTATCGTCTAGCTTCAATTGAGGGGGTACTGGTGACAGATGGGGAAAATGGCTGCACTTATTGCCTGGGTGAGAACGAAGGCAAATTACCCTCGTTTTCTATCCCTGTAGTGGATACAACTGGCGCAGGAGATAGCTTTTTGGCAGGATTCATCCACCAACTGAGTCAGTATGGTATTCACAGCTTGCGGGATGCAGAAACAGCAAAACGCATTGTCACTTATGCCAGCGCTGTTGGGGCACTAACTACCATTAAACCAGGTGCGATCGCCTCTCAACCTACCGCTGCTGAAGTCGAAGCTTTTCTCGCCGCAAATCAACTCTAGGAATTAGCATAAGCCACTGGGATATCAGCCACCAAAGGCTGATATTCCTGGCTAGAAAATGGACGAAAATCTTCATGCCATTCTGCGGTCATATTGCACAATAAACGCAGTTGCAGAGGTGTCGGTACTGGGTTAACGCGCTCAACTTTCACTTTTAGCAGTTCTGAATTTTTGTTCTTGAGTTTAAAAACATCATCCACAATATACCGAGGGCAATAACCTACGATGTAATGATCCTCAGTGCATAAGAGCAATGCACGCAGGTCAGATGGATTTTGAAATTCGTTAGCTAAATATAACAGTTCACCCGTTTGTAATTGATTAATCCGTTCAATTGCACAAGCAGGAAGGTGTCGCAGTCCATGTGCAAAAAAATGGATGTGGTATAAACCATTTTCATCTGGTTCTGGGCAGGGGAAAACTTCAAAATAATCTGTTACCTTGCGTCCACCACTCCGAGAAAGAATGCTAACTGGATCATCTTCACCTTCGAGAATATTTAGCGATTCAATATAATTTTTGTAATCAGGGCGAGAGCGTCGCATTAATCGATTAGAAAATAAGGGGAACAGTTCAACTGATGTGTATTCTTTGTTTAAGTCTGGGAAAGAATACAATAGCTGAAAATTATGTTCAGTTTGAGCTTTTACAGCACCTTGCGTATATACAAATTGATATTTTTTCCCGTCAAATGTTAAGCGACCAATGGGAAGCCAAACACGACTATTAGGATCTTGCCAAGCTAAAAAAAGTGTTTTCATAGTAGGGTGTCCAACAGCTTACTTTGATTTAATTCCAATATCTTTTGTGCAAATTCAATTGCTGTTTGCGATATGCGATTAGATGGAATACGCTCAAAAAGCTTTAACGTATCATTGCTTGACACCCTTGCTAAATTATTCAACCATACTCTCGCTGCATCTGGATACCATTTTTGCGCTTCACAAAATGCATTAAAAGTCTTGAGAGTTTTGGTTCTTCCGGTACTTTTATGGTGTTTACTAAATTTTAGTAAATTTTAGTAACTACATTTTAATGATGCTCATCCTTAAAATATAGACTGTGTAAGTATTACAGCAGTTTTACGTATAGTAAAATAATCCAATTAGCATGATTTATACTATAACACAGTAAAATTTAAGGCGATGCCTTCGGCAACCGGAAGCGGGAACGCTATGAAATTTACTGTAGAGCAAATCCTGAATCTGCCCGATATGAAAGTATTAGATTTTCAAGAAATTGAAGGTGAAGAAATAATTATACAGCACTTCCGGCTATTATGAAGCACAATTTTATCTATATCCCTTTCCTATCCTAACTTTTGAGACTGTGTGCGTACCTCATAGCAGGCGGAAGTGCTGTAACGATAGAAAAAAGCGTTAACTATCCGAAAAGTCTAGGGACAATGGTGAGATGGTTTAGGGAAATAGTCGGTTATTTTGATGGCAGAACTACCAGTGGTACTGTAGAAGGAATTAATAATAAACTCAAGTTAATTAAAAGACTTGGGTATGGCTTTCGTAATTTTAGCAATTTTCGATTACGCAGTTTATTAAACTGGCACTTTTCTATTAATTCTCCATAAAAGTAACCGAAGAACCCAAATTATTAACTTCACCTATTTTTGAAATGTGTAACAATCAATAGTTTGTCTTAGCTTGCTGCCATAGAGTATCAACAGTTACAAACTCATAACCCTGTTGTAGCAGTTGCGGAATGAGAATTTGAATAGTGGCAGCAACATCTTGTCCACCACAAGCACCATCGTGCAAAACAATTATTGAACCATTTTTGACCTGCTGCATAATTCGCTGTACCACAGTGTTTACACCTGGTCGCACCCAGTCTTCTGGGACAACGCTCCACATTACTGGGCGGTAATTCCACTGAGAAAAAAAATTTAAAGTAGCAGGTGTAAATAAACCATTGGGGAGACGAACATCCCGCACTTCTTCAGGTTGCAGGTTGCAGGCTTTATAAATGGCAATTTGGGTTTTTTCTAAACTGTCCTTCAGGTCATTTGGGGAAAGCATGGGAAAAGAGCGATGATCGTAGCCATGCAATCCGATCCAGTGTCCGCGATCGCTAACGGCTTTAGCAATGGCTGGTGAACGGTTGACGCAAACACCCAACCAAAAAAAACTCGCTGTAATCTTGTAACGGTCTAACACTGCCAAGACTTCGGGTGTGTATTGCGGATGGGGCCCATCATCGAATGTGAGTGCGATCGTTTTAGAACCGGGATTTCCACTCCAAAGGCAGTTGGGAAAACTCGGCTGGAGAATGCGGTAGAAAATTGGGAAGAGGGGAGCTAGCTGCATAAAGTTTTTTCTTTTTTCCGTAATCTTGCCTAACTAAACTGATTACTTAATATGGGGCTGTTAAGCGTGATTCGCACACTTAGCAGTTCTATATCTAGAACTTACATGCCGTACAAATGGACAGTTATATGAATTAGCCCTCCTTCTAATGTTAGTAAGTTTCCCCTTGTTCCTATTTCCAAGTTGGAAATGTAGTTTCCACTCACGATCTATTCCTGCCTAGCTGACTAAACTTATTTTTTTAGTTATCAGATCAACAGGAAATATCGCAGTTATAAAAGTAGGTGCAAAAGAAAACTACAGCCTTATTCACATAATTGTCTTTTTGTAAAATTGTAAGTCCTAATATTAACAATTAATCTTGATTAAGGATAAACTCTCATGGCAATTAATGTTTCCGGAACTAATGGCAATGATGTTATCTTTGGCAGTAGTGACAACGATATCCTCAGAGGCTTGGATGGTGATGACCAACTGTTTGGTAGAGCAGGCGATGACTTCATAGATGGTGGCTTTGGCTTTGACATCATTAATGGTGGTACTGGAACTGACACCACATCTTACGCTTTCTTCTCTGGCCCCATTGATGCCAATCTCTCTAGTGGTGTAGTTAGGTTTCCGGGAAATTCTACTCTCACAGATACTTTAGTCAGCATTGAGAATTTAATTGGTACAGCTGGCAACGATACGATTGTTGGTAGTAGCGCCAATAATGTTCTCAGTGGTGGAGCAGGTAGTGACACTCTCGTTGGTGGCTTTGGCACTGACGTACTCACAGGTGGTGCTGGCGCAGATAAGTTTGTCTTCAATAGCAGATTTGAAGGTATCGATATCATCAAAGACTTCGAGTGGAGAGAGGGTGACAAAATCCAGATTTCCAAGTCTGGATTTGGTGCTAGCTCTAACAACCAGTTCAGCTACAACAGCACTAATGGTAACTTATTCTTCGCAGGGTATCAATTCGCCACCATTGAGAACAAGCCTTCTTTGTTCTCAGTTAATCTAGATGTTGTGCTGGTATAAATATTTTCCTTTTATTCCATATCTTCATACTTCGGTGAATTAACTTGAAAAAGGTAGGGATGCGATCGCATCCCTACCTTTTTTGGTTATCTTGAGGTTCAAACATCAGAGCGATCGCTTTGGTATGTCAATGCTTTATTTTGTAACAAAATCTGTAACAGCAATGCTATTTTACCTAGCACTCGTCTAAATTGATGAGAAATCTACGAGGAATCCCTGAATTAAGGGTTGATGTTACTAAAAGATATACGAGATTATCAGATTTTATTTTTGGGCTTGTTCCTAGTCTTGGGAATCGGTACACGAGATTGGACGCTACGACCAGAATTAATTGGGGTAGCGATCGTCACTTGTGTTGCAACTCAATGGATATTGTCATTAGTCACTGGTCATTGGTCATTAGCAAACAACATAGACGCCCCAGCGGCTTCCCGTAGGGTAGGACAAATGGCAAATGACAAAAAACAAATGCCGAATCTTCGTAGTGCTTTAATTACCTCACTGGGACTCAGTTTACTGTTACGGGCTGACCACTGGACGACAATGGCAATAGCCGCAGTAATTGCGATCGCCAGCAAATTTATCTTCCAAGTCGGCGATAAGCATTTCTTCAATCCCGCCAATTTTGGCATCATATCTGCTTTGATTCTCACTCCTGATGCTTGGGTTTCGCCGGGACAATGGGGTGAAGAGTGGTGGTATGGGCTATTATTTCTCGGTACTGGCGGCATGGTTTTGCAGCGCATCGGTCGCTGGGACACCACAGCAGCTTTTTTAGGTTCTTACTCTTTGCTGGAAGCCATTCGCAATTTCTGGCTGGGTTGGACTTGGGATGTTTATTGGCATCGATTGATGAGTGGATCTTTGCTGCTGTTCGCCCTATTTATGATTACAGATCCGCGATCGATTCCCAATTCCCGAATTGGGCGTATAGTTTGGGCAGTTTGCATCGCCGGATTAACTTTTATCCTGCGAAATTATTTCTTTGTTTCCACAGCAGTTTTCTGGGCACTGTTTGCCCTTGCACCGTTGAGCATCTTGCTAGATGTTTTCTGGTTAGCCCCAAGGTTTGCTTGGCAAGAGAAAGATGAGGAAGCAGTGGTAGAACTCCTAACTCCTAACTCCTAACTCCTAACTCCCAACTCCCAACTCCCAACTTTTAACTCCTAACTCCCAACTTTTAACTCCAACTCCTAACTCAGCACTCAGCACTCAGCACTCAGCACTAAAAAATAGAGGTATAAAATGAAGTTTTTTCGACTTTTAACACCATTATTGTTAGCAATTGTAGCTGTTTTGTGCTTTGCACCCGCAGCTTGGGCATTTTGTGGATTTTACGTAGCCAAAGCTGATACAAAACTGTATAACAAAGCTTCTCAAGTGGTTATAGCGCGAGATGGCGATCGCACTATCCTAACAATGGCAAATGATTTTCAAGGTGAAGTCAAAGATTTTGCAATGGTAGTACCAGTGCCAACGGTGCTGCAAAAAGAACAAGTTCGCGTCACCGAACCGAAGATTATCGAGCGGCTAGATGCTTTTAGTGCGCCGCGATTGGTAGAATATTTTGACCCAGATCCCTGTGCCCCAGTTTACCCAAGAGAGTTATCAGCAGCACCAGCACCAACAGCAGCGAGAAGTGAAGCGGCAAATACAAGGGGCGATGCTAGTTTAGGTGTGACAGTCGAAGCACGTTTCAACGTTGGTGAATACGACATTGTGATCCTCAGTGCGAAAGAATCTGGTGGACTGGAAACTTGGCTTAAACGCAATGGCTACAAAATCCCCAGAGGTGCGAAACAGTTACTTCAGCCTTATATTCGCTCCTCTATGAAATTCTTTGTTGCTAAAGTCAACTTGAATAAATTCGAGCAATCTGGCTACCAGTTCCTCCGTCCACTACAAATTTCCTACCAATCACCTAAATTCATGTTGCCAATTCGTTTGGGCATGATCAATGCTACAACAGAGCAGGATTTAATTGTTTATATCCTCTCGCCCCAAGGACAAGCAGAAATCACCAACTATCGGACGGTAAAAATTCCCTCCGACGCGAACATTCCCTTATTTGTCAAAGATGAATTTGGTGAATTCTACAAATCCATGTTTCAAACTATCTACACCAAAGAAGACAGGAAAGTTGGTTTTTTAGAATACGCTTGGGATATGGGTAGTTGCGATCCTTGTTCTGCTGAACCCCTAACTCCAGAAGAACTCAAGCAAGCAGGTGTATTTTGGCTAGATGATAATTCTCCAAGTAATGTGCCAGTACCTCCTAGTTTTCGTCGTCCCTCTCCTAGAAGTAACGTCTTCATCTCTCGATTGCATGTTCGCTATAACCGCGACAAATTCCCTGAAGACTTGATATTTCAACAAACTGCCAACAGTGAATCTTTTCAAGGACGCTATGTTTTGCAACATCCGTTCCAAGGGGAACTCAAATGTCAGGCTGGTAGAGAATATAAGCGGTCTTTGCCCAAGCGTTTTGAACAAGAGGCACAAACTCTAGCTAAACTAACCAACTGGAAAATCCAAGATATTCGCAACAAAATGAACTTGAGTGTAGGTAATCTGAGATATTCTTGGTGGGAAAATTTCTTATCCTGGCTGGGATTATATTAAGGAGAGTGGCGAGGGGGGAGTAAGGTTAATTCAAAAAATATTCCTCACATAACCTCTTAGGGCGATGGAACTTATTCTAGCTGCATCCTAGCTCTTTTGTCGCCCCATCATATCATGTTCGCATAATTAGTTATGATTTCCACAGTCATTGCACCCCACACGCCAGTCGCTCATGGGGGAAACCCCCAAGACCGCGCTGGCTCCCCTTAATCCCCTCCCCGCAAGCGGGGAGGGGAGACAAAGCGTAGCTTTGGCGGGGTGGAGTTCTTCGGGTTTATAAGTAATCAAGCGAACATGATATCAGATGCCGCTTACGTCCCTTAATTTTTTTGCCAGGATCGAAACCGACTTGTTTTGATACCATCGTTGCAGTTTCAACGCTTTGGCTATCCATGATTACCTAGACAGGTTTTATAAAATCAGGCAAGTCGTCTTCTACTTTGCGAATATAGGGATAGTTATAAGCGACAATTGTTGCCAGCATGACAAAAATTCCAACTAAATTAAATAACAAACCAATACCCCGTCCTGGGCCAACACCAATGAGTAGTCCAATACTGTTTGCTAGCAATCCATCTATAAGTAGTAAAGGCTGAAATACATAGTCTGCTAAAGGGCCAGCCAAGAGATAAGCAAGGGGAAAAGCAGCCCAGGCGATCGCACCCCGCAAGGCAAAAACCCGACCTTGAACTTTCGGGTCAACCTTAACCTGCCAAATCGAATTATGAGAGCTAATAATAATCGGAACGCTGAAAAAAGCAAAAAAAGCCGCAACAGTAATTAAGATTGCTGAAGGTTGCAAACCAGCAACTAAAATCGATAAACCTAATATAAACTCAAAACATAAAACTGCATTAACTTTACGTTTAAAACCGCCCCATGTACTCATTAAAACTGCCCCAAATAACCAACCACTTCCACCTATGGAAAAAATTTGACCGAGGACTTTAGCATTAGCAAAGCTTAAAACCATTGGAGTTATCAAAACTTGTACTAAACCAATAGTGAAGTCAGTAATAAAAAAGAACATCAGCAGCGTCAATAAACCAGGGCGAGCTTTAATATAATTCCAGCCTTCACCAATATTATCTAACAGTGAAGTCTGAGAATGTTGAAGATATTGGGAACTGGAAACACTGGGAAAAGGGATTGCCAGCAGGATCAATAGAGCAATAATAAAGCTAATAAAGTCAATTAAAATAACGCCGGAAATTTTAATTATATCTACCAATATCCCAGCTAAGATAGGAGATAATAATTGTCCCGCTCCTTGAGCAAGCTGAATCATGCCATTAGCACGACTAAAATGTTTTTGAGAAACAAAAAGAGTTGGGGTTGTATAATAGGCGGGTTGTTGAAATCCTTTGCAACCAGAACTGACTGCAACTGCTAAGTAAAGATGCCAGATTTGTAACCAATTTTGCCACATTAATAGAGCAATAGAAAGAGTACAAACAGCGGAAATACTATCACTTAAAATTATTAGCCAGCGTCGATTCCATCGGTCGGCGATCGCACCCCCAAAAGGAGCAAGAATAATATAGGGAAGTTCAGCACATACATACATCAAAGAAAATTGTACTGATGAACCAGTAGTCTGATACAGCCACACTCCCAGTGCAAAGCTAGTCAATCCAGAGCCAATCAGAGAAATTAGCTGTCCAAACCAAATCAAAAGGAAAGTTCGCATTTTCCCATTCCTTAACTTTTGATCTGGGGTTTTTTTCCAATTTGACTACCAGCCTGAACGTAAACTTCAAGACCTTCTAGTGAATGTTGAATTAAATCGTCATCAAAACAAATAGTTCCAGGCTCGAACAACAGAACTAAAGTAGAACCTCCATACTGAAAATATCCTTTCTCTTGACCC
>NZ_JADEXF010000079.1 GCF_015207245.1 Nostoc cf. edaphicum LEGE 07299 | reverse complement strand
CTGCTAAAATTCCTACTAACAGCAGTACTACTATTAATTCTATAAGACTAAATCCAGCATCTTGTTGATTGTAGCCATTAGTAGAGGGTCTATTTGCTAAATATTGCTGCTTTAGCTTTGTTTTTCGGCTGTGCAACTGGAAAGAATCTAATAGTTTTAAACTAAGAATATTCGGCATACTATCCTGCTTTTATTAATATTTATCAAAGATAGAAGCTATTTGGTAAAAATGAAGCTGCTTCCTTGAACCTTAATGTTTGCACTCGGAAAATAACTAGATTTGCTTTGCGCGTAACGTACTTTAGTTTCATCATTTTGTATGAGACGAGCTTGTGCATTACCTCTTAAGTAAACTTCAACAGAACTTCTATTATCTGCACCAACTGAATTAACACAAGCATAGAAGCCTCTTCTAACAATCGTTGATGGAACTCGTTGAAAGACCAAGCCAGTAGGGGCAGGGCAAGTTATTGATGCTGCCGTAACTGTCGGGGTTTCGTCTGTTATTGTTGTCTGATCTATAAAATCAACCAAAACCACGGGATCTTTATTGTAAGTACCCCCTCCTGTCCAACTATTCATTTTTGCTTTTAATGTTATGCCCTTTTGGGATAAATCAAAAGGCTTAAAACCTACATCTGGACATCGACTATATTTTTCAGTAAATGGACTACAAGTACTTCCAGTACTATTTGTAACGCCATCTTTAATTTCCCATCTGGCGATGCGGGCAGCTTTAGACCAGTTAGGACTACCGTCTTTAATTAAATAGTAAGCTACCAAGGAGTACACAAAAGAATCGTCTTTAAATTGAACCACACCTGAAGAATTTTTAGTTTCAACAGCATCTTGGCTAAATTCTCGTTTCCAAAAGACAAGCACAGGAACTCCATTTGTTGGGCTAGGTAGTTGATTTGTACTTGCATTTGGGCAAGTGTTATCGGTACTAGCATCAACAGTACCGCTTAGACAAGCAATTCCAGTAGCATCATATATATATATTGCTTGTTGGAGATCGCGAGTAATATAATCTAGTGCAGCTTTAATTTCTTGCTCAGAGTTTGCTTTAGCTTGTTCCTGACCATCAGTGTTTAAAATACTGATCATAAAACTTAGTAACGGCGTAATTACTAAAAATGCAATTAGCATAGCCACCAATAATTCAATCAGGGTAAAACCACTATTTTTATTTTGCTTGTCAGAGGGTTTTAGCTGAGTACTTAACAGCCACCTCAATATATTCATTTTGCTACAGGTTCTCCTTAGTGACCAATACTGAGTCATGAAATTATTATGTTTAACGGGTTAATTTTATGGCGGAGGTTGACAGCCACCAAGTCGATCGCACAAAGCGCTATACGAACTTTGACCCCTGACAATTTCAGTTGTCATTTCTACTAGTGGTGCTTTGCGATCGCCTAGTCCCCCAGTAAATGTTGCTGCTGTTTTTCCACTGCTACCCGCAGTTAAAGTACCTAATTCAGCATCTGAACGATATACCCGAACTCCCAAACGATAGCCTTGACCTTTATCAGCGTCGCTATCTGTGACAGCAACGCGAATAGCCTGGATATAAAACAAATCGCTAGTACAGTTGGGATTAGCAAGGCTGCCATTTTTGTTAAAGCAATACAAACCAGTGCTAGCAGTAGGGGCTGATGTACTACTCAATAAATAGTCACTGCTTGAACTGGATACATTTCTAGTTGTGCTAGCAGCCAGTGTAACGGTGATTGTCGGATCTGAGATTGTTTTAGACTTAATAGCATCAATGAAGGCTTTAGCTGCTCCTGTTGCCAATTCCACCCGTTTAGCTTGCACGCGAGTTGCTGTTGACATGACTAAGACAGGTGCGATCGCTACCAGCAAAATGGCAACCACAAGGATCGCCACAAGCGATTCAATGATCGTAAAACCAGACTCGTTAGACTGAGCAGATAATTCTTGTAGTTGGCGTGGGTTCATACTCAATTTCTTAATAAGGCTATGTTTTAAAGTAATTTGTGATCGGGTGTAATATACTCGTAACCTCTCTCCAAACCTCTCCCCTACAAGGGGAGAGGCTTTGAATTTTCCCCCTTCCCTATTAAAGAAGGGGGCTAGGGGGTTAGGTCTGTTAACGTGGTCTATTCACCCGAAAAGTGATGTAAAAACTCTCATTCAAACACTTTAGGATGGTTGGAGTTGGCAGCTAGTAGGACGTTCAGTTGCTGGTAGTGCAAATTTGAAACCGTTACCAAAGTAACTAGTGTCCGCATCCTCAAACCCATCCGATGTTTGAGTTTGTACACCACACAACAGAGTTTTCACCCAAAGGTCATCGCGGCCTACTTCTCTGAAGTATTCATTCGGAGGATCTGTTGCTGGAATTACAAAGCGCTGGGCAAACAAATCAGGATTTTGTGCCAGTAACGCCACATCAAAACCCCAGTTCCGGTTAGGAGGCGTATAATAAGGCGCTTCCCCAGCACCATTAGTAGTGAAAGTACTATCTGATGTGTAACCAGGTCTTGTGGAAAAGAGAGTTCTGAAAAATATACTGTCAATATTGGCAGTAGAAGAAGGAACGCTAGGGTTAGAAGAGGTTGCAGCAACAGTTGTTGGCCCTGGTCTAACGAGAACTTGGAATGGTGCGCTAGCATAGATACTGCGTTTAAATTGGATGAATGAACCGTTGATATTGGCATTAATCCCATTCCAGTTTTCTAAGAAGCGCACAAAGTTATGCAAACCCCCGTTGATTTCGTAAGTAGTTGGAGTTGAACCCCCGCTAATTGAATTCACACGAGCAGGAGTGTCACCAGAAGCAATTACTAGATTAAAAGTTGTTTCACTTGCCTGAGACAACCATTTAGTATTTTTAACAAAACTAGACGATGATGCTATAGCGACGTAAGTCTTTTCAGTATCGTCAGGATCTGTGGTTGTTACCTGTAATTGCAATACAGGCTCTAATAGTGGTTGAAAAGATCCATCTCTTGTGGACAACGTGAATGGCGTCGTTGTCGCCGTCGTTGTCGCCGTGCTTCCAGGAAAATCCCTAAGCGAAGAAAGCGAAGGAAGCGAGCCAACTGGTAATTGGGGATACCTGTAGAATAGACGAATGTTATTTTTGTAAATTATTTCGCTGCCATTCAATTCTGGTGGCTTAGTATTATTAGTATTTTTCGTGGTTGCAAACCAGAGGGCATTATTTGCTGGTTCAGGCATGATACTGGTGCTATCACTAAATTGAGCTACTACTTTAGCTCCCCCCACTGTTGTTATGCCTAGTGCAACAGGAGTAGTGCTAGTTAAATTTGCATTAGTTATGACAATATTACTGCTAGTAAGCAGCCTACCAGAACTATTTCTTTTGAACGCAACCCGGCGGGCAAATCGTTCAAAACCAGCCTTTGCCGGTTGGGCAGTAGTACCAGCTAAGAGTTTGTCACGCTCTGCATTTGCTGGAAGATTATGAGATTGTATTGATCTATCGCCGTCGTAACCAATATACCAATTAGTTTCTCTACATTCCGAAACTGGTATTTTGAAGCACATTTCCATTACATATTCTGGGAAACTCCCTCGTCGTTGAATGGGTGTGACAAAATTGTTCAAGTAAGAACTATTAAAGTTTACTGAGTCAGCACCAGTGGGAGTCCCTTTGTAGTACGTATCATCATTAGATGAAGTAAAGAAATTAGATGAAGTAACAAAGTTGTTATTCCAAAAACCTGCCTTCAATCGATTAAATACGGCGTCAGCATCACTCACTTGGTGGTTATTTCGCAAGTCGTAATCACCCTCATTGCGGAAACCTTGGCGGAAGTTATCAGACAGCAAGGTGACAGCATCGGCAAGTACTGATGCTGGTCGCCAAGTTTCGCCTGTTCCGCAATTAGGTAGTCTAGAGTCATTAGGCCGACAAGCAAAGTTAGGATCGCGATTTGCCGCAGTACGAGTATAAAATTTAGTATCGTAGTTAGCGGCACTAGGATCTAAAAGATCCCCACCTAGAAATTCTTGTTGAGTGTGCAGATTAAAATTGCCTTTAACATACGCTGGTAGCTCGGTTGCTAAAATCAAACCTTTTTCTTCCGGTCTGTAATCAGTCAGACGACTCAAGTTACTGCCATTAATCAACATAATGGCATTGGGTCGCCGTTCATAGTCGAGCTTGTAGTCACTAGCGCTGACATTATCACTTGTTGAGTCACTGCGATCTTTTTGAGCATCATCACGAGAGGCATAGATAATGCCGCTATTGGGCAATAGATATTCCTTATCCGATACAAGGCCGATTGCTTTTGTGCGAAGCAGACTTAAATCTATGGTAGTGGCACGAATTTCTAATGGCTGACGCTGTTCAACTTCCAGATTGTATTTTCCAGTTAATGTAGCACCTTTATCTATAGCCTTAATTTGTCGGGCATCAAGAAATGCAGTTTCTTTGATTGCGCCATCAGGAATGTAGGTAGTACTCCTAGTCAAAGTGCCATCAGCAATCTGTATTGCACAGATAGTAGAGTCAATTGCTGATTGCTCAGAGAGAGTGAGTTTACTGGTAGTTGCTTTGGCCAGTGCTTGCCGTAGTAGAGGATTTACAAGGCGGCCATTGGGAAATACCAAGTTAGCTTGATATTTCAAGCGATTTAGCAAAGTTACACTAGTGTTAGTAACATTATCATCGGTAGTCGCAACTGCAAAAAAACCATTGCCATCTACTGCCTGTCCTCTAGTTATACCAGCAGATGTAGTAGCGGGAGCCTCGTAAACAATCCCATTATTTGATCTGGCTCCAGCAGGTTTAGCACCAACTACTTCACCGCTCACATCCGCCAGTGTACCCGTATTTCTTGCCGTATCCTTGTTTGTGGGATCATAGTAACTACTTACACAAGCCATAGGTGTCTGATAATCGTCTGGTGTAGCCGCCTGAGGATTGTAGGAATCAAAATTGTAGTGATACACTGCTGTGGCACGCATTACCAAATCACCACGTTTTTGTTTACTCGCATCAAGAGGATCGGTAGGATCGGGTACAAGCATAGGCATAGTATCAGGCCAAACTACTGTACCAAAACTTTCGTTGACTTCCGATGGCAATATCGGCGTGCTTGGAGTCGGCGTGCTTGGATCATCAGGTGGTGTTGGACGAGTAGGTAATCCAGAATCTGTATTAGGTCTATATACTCCAGCACCTGTAATCACCCTCAATCCACCGACCACATCAAGGATATTAGTTCGTGGTGAAGCGGCTGAAATCTCCCAAAAACCATCACGTCCTGTTACCCCTAAATCTGATAACTGTCTAACGCGAGTGCTACGAGTACGATCTTTGGTAGCGCTACCTGTCCACTTCACCCCAGCAGAGATGAGTTGGGGATCATTCTCTCCTACAAAGTCTCCTTTTGTGTTGTCCCATATAAGTTCAGGCAGGTTGTTGCCTACTACGATGCGATCGCCTAACTGTGTTTCTATTACGGGAGTATTGTCTACAACGTCTGGATCTCCAGTAGGTAGTTGCGCTGTATTTAGTGTTAGTGTTGTATTAGCATCTGTTGGATAAATCCAGGCGTCCATTGGACGTAGCGTATTAACAGAACCTTCCATAAAAGTTGCTGCATCTGCTGTGGTGTAATCGACACCAGCAGATTTTTCAATAGCAGAAGTACCATAAGGAACTTCGTTAAATGGTACACGCCTAGTACGCTTACGGAACCAGTTTTCTAATTCTTCCTTACGTACTTTAGTCGCATCTAAACTTGGATCGTTTAGAATCCGATTGGTTATATTAGTTCTGATTTCTTGAGGATCAGTAGTCGTAGCATTGTTAAGTTGTGCCTTCACTAATAAGTCTATGCGTTGAGCATAAGCCTGAGTGTTATAAGCAATGGCATTCGAGTTATTTGAGGTGGTTTTATTAGTATCTGCTAAAGATTTACTTGTATCAGGTGCGTTATTTTCTCGAAATAAATCTATGCGTGTTCCACCTAGATTAGTTGTACTGATTGGGTTACTAGTTGCAATATTACCGCCAACAACTATCTTGCCATTTTCTCGTTCGTAATAACATGAATACCTACTACTGACCTGATAGAAGGTTATATCTTCACTAGTTTCACCAGTAAATAAGTTACTGTTGGTAAAAATGCGTCCATTGAGACGGAATCTAGGCCCTGGTGTAATATCTAAGTCATCTTCATAGACAACAGCATTATTAGTAATAGAAACTTGACTACGATCTTGTTGCATTTCTAATGCCGAGAAGCCCTTATTACCTCGATACTTCTCATATTTTGTATCACTAGCAAGAGAACTAGTTGTAGGAATATCACTGATGGGAACCGTTACTGCATAAACAAAAAAGCTTTTTTTCAATTCGCCATTTGGTAGCTTATACCAACCCGAACTACCTACTAAGCTGGCACTAGTATCACCAGCTACATCACAAGCTCCACCTGCTTTAGCTGGTAGCATAGGAGGGGTTCTAGCATCTAGTGGGCTTCTACTTCTGGTTTGGGTTATACCAGTTTGGGGGGGAGTACGGAAGTAGATACCATAGAGAATAAAGCTATCAAATTTACCGTTATTATCTGTATCGGCAGGAAATTTCCAGGCTGTTTGTATGTTTTCTTGATTTTCTAAAGCCATACTACTAGCTGCTTCAATCTTCGGACTTGAAGTACTTTTATTAAGATTGTAAGCCAGGGTTATAGGAGTTTCATCACCAAATGTATAGACAGAAAGTTTATTAACTAAGGTACTGTATAGGGTTAGATTTGATGGTACAGAACGTGGTAAAGTCGGGTCGGCAAACAATGCACTTATTTTGGCTTTAGCCCTGTCTAAAGCAGGGGTAGCGGCTTGCATTGTCGCTTCATTCACGCGGACATTACTAGCATTTTTAGAACGCTCAAAAGACCGAAATAAAATTGCAGTTGTTAACAGTACGACTACCAAAACTACCATCGCCACTGTTGGCAATACAAAGCCAGAATTAACCGAACCGTGTCTTCTTTGAGTACCAGAGATAGTTCGCAAAAGCCAAATAATTTGCCTATTAATTGCAGATAAAAGCTGCTTGCTAATTTGTCTGAAGGTTTTTTGAATTACCTTAAATAGCTGACGTTTTCTAGACATATCTGCTTCCTGGTCAAGTGGATTATAGCGAATTTTCTATTTATTCAAAGTTTTTAGTCATGCCTATCAAGTATTGTTACAGGCATCAGATGAGACGATATTGATCTAACTACTTTATTTGGCTTGAATAACTTTCAAATAAAGTAGTTATAAAAAAAGATAATTTATTAAAGTTATATCATTTATGAATTGTTCATTTTATCCGGGAAACACTGATTTTTTTAGAATTATTTAGTTCGAGTCTGATAAATAATAAGAGCATTACCTCACAGTAAATTTGCGTAAATGTGTTTTATTTGAAGACAAATTTATGAAGATGTTATTAGCAGAGTAGACTTATAATACCCATCTGTTAAAGGAAAGATATCAGTTAGGTGCAAAATAATCAGATGTGCAGCTTAGATTCCCGACTTCTTTAATTAAGAAGTCGGGAATCTTGTTGTTCACATTGCTTTGATTAATTACTAATTACTCACTAGTACGACTTGGCGTAAATCTCACTACTACCTTTCAAGGCAAGCAAGCCTCTGCCACAGGGTACTAATTTTTCGTATTCTGTAGTAGAAAATACTAAGTAGTATAGATGCAACACGCAGTCAAATTAAGTTAAAAAGGACGATTAGAAACCAATACGGTTCAGTTAAGGCTAAAACTCTTTGTCAAAGTCAACTTTTTTAACGAACCGCAGAGGCGCAGAGGAAACAGAGAGAAGAGAAAAAATGCTTAACTGAACTGTATTGGATTAGAAACTGCAAATACACGGGGTTTACCCACCTCCGTGAGTTTCAAACCCTTAATTATTCTTAAACTTTGTTTGTGTATCCAAGCCAGTTTGGTCTTCTCCCTACAGCCCTTTGGAGACGGCAGTGCTAGCGTCTCCGTTGAGTGAAGGGGAGACTTCAGGTGTTAAGCTAATCAGTATTCAAGTTGCATAATCAGGGCGGGCAAGATGCCCACCCCACAAGATATTGAGAAAATTTTTATCTGCAAATTAGATGTGTTTTAGCTTATGTAGCAACCTGTGGTATTGACACCTTCACCAGTACTTTTTTGCTAAAAGACAGACCGTTTTCATTTTTGTCGATGATAATCGTGTCTCCAGAGATAAAAGTATTTTCCAATAATTTGGTGGCGAGGGGGTTTTCTACTTCTCGCTGAATTGCCCGTTTCAGTGGGCGGGCACCGTAAACTGGGTCATAGCCTGATTCGACAAGATGATCGCAAGCAGATTGGGATATCTCAAAGCAGATTTTTTGCTCGCGCAGGAGATTTTCTACCCGTTTGAGTTGAATGCGGATGATCTGCCGCATTTCTGTGCGATTTAGTGTATGGAAGAGAATAATATCATCGACGCGGTTGAGAAATTCCGGGCGGAAATGCGATCGCAAGGCTTCCATTACCCTAACCCGCATTGTCTCATACTTGGAATCATCACCAGATATATCCAAAATATGTTCGCTACCAATGTTACTGGTCATCACAATAACGCTGTTACGAAAATCTACCGTTCTTCCCTGAGAATCAGTAATTCTCCCATCATCTAGCACCTGTAACAAAATATTGAATACATCGGGGTGCGCTTTTTCCACTTCATCCAACAGCACCACTGAGTAAGGACGGCGGCGAATCGCCTCGGAAAGTTGGCCGCCTTCTTCATATCCTACATATCCTGGAGGCGCACCCACTAAGCGAGAAACTGAGTGTTTTTCCATATACTCAGACATATCCAAGCGCACCAATGCATCATCAGAATCAAAGAGAAACTGAGCCAAAGCACGGGCAAGTTCAGTTTTGCCTACACCTGTCGGGCCCATGAACAAAAATGAACCAATAGGACGAGAGGGATCTTTCATCCCCGCACGGGCGCGGCGAATTC
>NZ_JADEXF010000078.1 GCF_015207245.1 Nostoc cf. edaphicum LEGE 07299 | reverse complement strand
AAGCACCCGAAAATATTTATCTCAGCCAACAGAATATTTATAACTTACGGCAGAGAAATCAAGCGCTACAAATGCAAATTCAACAAGTGCGGCAAATTATCAGTCTACTTTTGCTAGGGCGGCAAATCTGGCAGCGTTATTTTCTGAAGCTAGAGTTAATATCTGGGAAAAGAACAGTTGCAAAATGAGTTATGTCAGGTTCACATGAATATTTATGATTAAGGCTGACGGGGGACACACAGAGAGATCCGTAGTAAGATCCCATAGGGTGCATTGGCTTCTAGCGTAGGCATAGCCCGCCGCAGGCATCGCTTCCCCTTTCCATACCCTCAAAGCTTGTTATTAAGAGCGTCTCCTTCAGTAGAAGGGTACGGAACTACTCAAGACATAACACAAAGAGATGCCCACCAGAGGTATCAAAACTTTGAGAGATACGGGGAGTTGTGAATTACAAGTAATTAATGCTTTTAGTATTAATGAATAAAAGCAACATTTATGGCTGATATTTTGTCACCATAGATTAACCGAATAAAATCGGTTGAGTCTTACAAGGGGAGAAAACCCACCTAAAATGGGTGTAAGGAGAGAAACAATAAGATGTCTAATAACCGTTCTGGAGGATTTTTTGGCGGTTTGATGCTGGGAGCTACCATCGGTGCTTTGACCGGTTTACTCGTAGCTCCACGCACAGGGCGCGAAACGCGTAAAATTTTGAAAAAATCTGCTAATGCTATCCCAGAATTGGCAGAAGATTTATCAATGAGTGTGCAAATTCAGGCAGATCGTCTCTCTGCTAGCGCACTGCGAAACTGGGATGAGACTTTAGATCGATTACGGGAAGCGATCGCAGCAGGTGTAGATGCCAGTCAGCGAGAAAGCCAAGTCTTGAAGCGACAAACATCTGTTGAAGACTCAGATTCGCTTCCCCAACCATTAGAACGCTCATAAATGACATAACCGTGATTGAACCCCTGTTTTGGTTGGGACTTTCCTTACTTTTAGTCGCCACAAGCCTGACTGCGGTTTTAGTGGCGGCGATACCGGCTTTGCAGGAGTTAGCACGCGCGGCTCGCAGTGCAGAAAAGCTATTTGATACTCTCTCACGGGAGTTACCACCCACTTTAGAAGCTATCCGCGTAACTGGCTTAGAAATCACTGATTTAACTGATGATGTCAGTGAAGGTGTAAAAAGTGCTAGTCAAGTCGTGAAGCAAGTTGACCAAAGTCTTGATACTGTAAGAATTCAGGCTCAAAATCTACAAGTAGGTACGCGCAGCATCTTTATTGGCGCGAAAGCTGCTTGGAAAAACTTCACGCGCCAAAAACCCATAAGGCGGACAAGCGATCGCTTGCCAAGCAATGAAAAACCACCACTAACGTTGCGAGAACGAGAAGTGTTGAGGCAAGAAAATCGCCGAATCAAAGCAGAAGTGTACCGCGCTAATGACGGTTATAACGATGCCACTAGCTGGGAAAATAATTTTGATGACGAAGATTGAATTAAGGCATAGGGCATAGAGCATAGGGCATTGGGCATTGGTATTTGAAAACTCTTTCCTAGTTTTGCTAGTCCCTAGAGCGTGTTTTCAAACCCAAATTAGACTTAATTGTAGGTTGGGTTTTGTTCCTCAACCCAACATTTACATTGTTTTGTTGGGTTGCGCTTCTCTACAGGGATGCTACGTGAACGCTTAACCCAATTTACGTTTCCTGCCCAATGCCCCATGCCCAATACTCAAAAACCTTTTGCTTTGATCCCCTAGATTAGAGTAAAGTAAACAAGTGTAAAGAACTATCATTTTTCTAGTACTCTTTTAAAACAACTTGTTCGCTTTTACCGTTAATATTTGTATAAAAACGTCCATGCAATCTTGTTTTTGGCGACGAATTCTAGTATCTATTGCAGTATTTTTCCTGGCTGGGTCAATTTGGGTGATGCATTCTCCCCCAGCGCTGGCTTATGACAATCCTGAGTTACTTCCTAACACCTTTACCCCAGTTGTAGATTTAGCTAAATCTCTGCCTGTGCTGCAAGAAGAAAAGCTTGTCAAAGATTTAGAGCAGTTTGAAGCTGACACGGGCTGGAAATTGCGAGTATTAACCCAATATGACCGCACCCCAGGTCGCGCAGTTATTAAATATTGGGGTTTGGATGACAAAAGTATTCTACTCGTTGCCGATTCTCGTGGCGGTAACATCCTCAGTTTTAGCGTTGGCGATGCTGTTTATAAACTTTTACCCCGGACTTTTTGGATAGAACTGCAAACTCGCTTCGGGAATTTGTATTTTGTCCGCGAAGAAGGCGAAGATCAAGCCATTCTACAAGCGTTAGAATCCGTTAAGGGCTGTTTGCTCAAAGGGGGTTGCAATGTTGTCCCCGGACTACCACGAGAGCAGTGGATTCTCACCTTGATTACCTCAGTTATTGGTGGGGTGATTTGTGGATTTGCAGCTCAACCCCGCCAAAAAGGACAAGTTTTTGCTTGGCAATGGGCTTTAATTTTCTCACCTTTGTGGGGAATCTTGTTTATTGCCTTCGGCATTGGGCCAGTTGTGACACGTACAAGCGACTGGTTGCCTTTAGTTCGCAATATCTCTGGGTTTCTCATTGGCGTCTTGGTTGCCTACCTATCTCCTATTTTCAGTCGGTCTTCTTCTAGTAATGAGTTATGAGTGAATAGTTAGGAGTGAATAGTTTAATTAACTTATAACTCCTAACTCCTAACTCTTAACTCTCTGAAGCTGATAAGCTGAAAGCTAATATTTGAGAAGCTCAACAAAAATGGAATGGCACGTAACTGATGCTCAAAGTTTAGCAATCATTGATAGTGAAATTGGCGATCATGTCTTTTCACCCGCAGAGTATGAGATTGTGCGTCGGGTAATCTACGCCACGGCTGACTTTGAGTATAAGTCTTTGATTCGCTTTTCTGAGCGTGCCTTGCAAGCTGGAGCAGCAGCGTTAGCCGCACGTACCACAATTGTGGTAGATGTGCCGATGGTACAAGTAGGTATTGCCTACGATATTCAAAACACCTTTGCGAATCCAGTGTATTGCAGCATGGAAGCTCTAACACGCCCTCAAAAAGAAAAAACTCGCGCAGCATGGGGAATAGAAACCTTAGCAAAGCGTTATCCAGAGGGAATTTTTGTGGTGGGTCAAGCGCAAACGGCCCTGACTGCACTGGTGGATTTAATTGAAGTTGAGGAAATTAGACCTGCTTTACTAATCGCAACTCCAGTGGGATTTGTAAATGTTGATGAAGCTAAGGAGCGCTTACAAGACTCTTTGGTGCCTCACATTATAATTGACAACCGCAAAGGTAATGCAGTTGTAGCAGCTGCGATCGTTGATGGGTTGGTAGACTTAGCTTGGCAAGCCTATGGACAAGATGGAAATCGGGGGAGCTAGGAAAGTCGGCTCTATTATATTTTGTATCCAAAAGAGTATTCATCAATCATTGAATATCCTGATATTTTTGTTAAGTCGTGCCGTTCAAGGAGCCTTTTCTTGTGGTAATTCAAGGTTTCAGTTTAAGCGCATATCTTGCAATTCCTGTGGTATTAAGTCTTTTCGCTGATGGAGAAGGAATAAAAATATCTTTAGTTAAAAACGTTCGTCAGGTATCTACTAACAAGGAAATTATCCTATCCAACCGTCAGCTAATCAGCACTAGGGCGACTCCAAAAACATACTATATTAGTGGTGCTGGAAATGACACAAATAGCGGACTATCTACTTCATCCGCCTTTAGGACAATTCAAAAGGCAGCAAATCTGACTAACCCTGGCGATACAGTATTGATTATGAACGGAGTGTACAAAAATTTAGGCAAAGCTGGTAGTGCAGTAAGTATTAAACGTTCTGGAACTGCAAAAGCATGGATTAAGTATAAAGCATATCCTGGTCATTTCCCAAAAATTCAGCACAATACGTGGAACGGTATCTCGATTTCAAATAAAGCTTCATATATCGAGATAAATGGGCTGGAAGTAATAGGAAATAATGCCAATATAACCCTTGATTATGCGATGAGTCAGAAGACTAACAGACAAAACCCGTTAACGAATGGAAACTGCATCAGTGTGGATGGACGAACAAATGGTCATAGTCACCATATACGTATTGTCAACAACAAGGTACATAAGTGTGGAGGAGCAGGCATTTCCGCTATTCAATCGGACTATGTGACAATAGATAATAACGAAGTGTTCGATAATGCCTGGTATAGCGTTTATGGTACCAGTGGAATTTCGGTATTGAGCAATTGGAATTTTGACAATAAGCGGGGATACAAGATGTTTGTTACTAACAACAAAACCTACAACAATCGTATGTACATCCCTTGGATTGCAGTCGGAAAGATCACAGATGGTAATGGCATTATTATCGATAGTACAAGAAATGATGAAAACCCAAAACTGGGTGCATATAAAGGATACACTTTAGTTAAAAATAATCTTGCATTTAATAATGGTGGGTCGGGTATTCATGCCTTTTTTAGCGATCATGTTGATATTGTAAATAACACAGCTGTTTTAAATAATCAGAGTCCAGAACTTAATGGCGGGCAAATATTTGCTCATACATCATCTGATGTCAGAATTCTTAGGAACATTCTTTATGCTTTTCCTGGAAAAAATATTAATAATAAGACTAAAAACAAAAACGTTATTTATGATTATAATATCTACATGAATAGCTCTAAGATAAATGTTAAGGGGCCTCACGATATTGTTGCAGGCTCACAATTTTTAAGCAAGTATCCTACTCTAAAAAAAATATCTGGCGATTGGAAATCGCGATTAGATAAACAAAATCCGCCAACACGGCCTTATGTAGAACCTAAGTCGGCAAGTTTCGCCTGCGGGACAGTGACTTATCGTTTGCAAGGGAAACTCATCAAAGTGGGATGCTCTCGTTAGCAACTCATTAGCAATAAGAAAGGAAATTCAGGGTAGGAGAGATTTATCCCGAATTCGAAAGCTTGAACCTCCTGGGCGAGCATCGAGAAGTTTTGCAGTTGAGAGCAAACTGCCGAAATATTTGCGATATACGGCTGGTAATTACTAAACGACTCACAGGATGCGTAAATGCAGGGTGTGAGTTTATCTCTCTTGTACGTTTCTGAAAGAGAAGCCTATACGGATTACCTCTTCAATCCTCTACTCTACGACGCCGCCGACGCGGTTTTTGTTGTTGGTCTTCACGCAAACGGCGACCGACTTCGTTAAAGAAATCCCGCCGCAGATAAGGATAATCGCTAACCCACAGGTCACGATTAGGAAAGTATATATCGCTGAATTCTTCAATACTGCTCAAATCTGGACGATTTGACATCACTACCATTTCTGCGATTTGGCCGCGAGTAATAACTTTGTGGGCAGGACGTAATGGTGCCACAAACTCAATGGTAAATCCTGTGTCATCACCCACCTCTAAATTTATCTGTTTTTCTCGGTTTTCTATAATCACCAATTCGCCTTTGTTATTGACTGTTTCGGTTTTACCCATCAACTGGTCTGTAATCCACCAATCTAGGACTCGACCACGGAAAAAGCCGCCGTACTTGTAACGGCGGCATTGTAAATTCCGCATACTTGCTTGAAACACTGGATACCACAGCCAAAAAAAAGCGCTAATTACCCCTAGCACAAATACTATTGAAGCAAACTCAAGCTTGAAAATAACTGTTACAAGCAAAATAACAACTACCGCAACTACAGAAATTAACAGCCGTTGCAAAAAATTTGAGAACTTCCCCCAGTAATACTTGTACTGCAAACCAGTAGCAATTAAGGGGACAACTTGTTCAAATTTCTGGCGAGTCAGTGGTACTAACATGAATGCTAAGTAATGAATGCCCAATAGTGAGTTTAAAGTATCTTTTCTAATCCATATACTAACGACTTTAGCGCTAAAACTTTGCGAATCGCTAGTAGCACTCCTGGCATATAACAAGCGCGATCGCTCGTATCATGTCGTAAAGTATAAATCTGTCCTGCTGCGCCAAAAATAACTTCCTGGTGGGCAATCAATCCTGGTAAGCGCACGCTGTGAATTCTAATCCCTTCATCTGCAATACTGCCCCTCGCTCCTGCTAATTTCTCCGTTTCTTCTACAAGAGCAGGGTTAAAAGTTTTACCCAATTCTCCTAATAACTGCGCCGTTTGAATAGCAGTACCGCTGGGAGCATCAGCTTTTTGGTTGTGATGCAGTTCGATAATTTCCACATGGTCAAAATATTTGGAAGCTGCGATCGCGGCTTGTTGCAACAGTACCATGCCAATGGAAAAATTAGGAATAATTAGACAACCAGTACTAGCTTTGTCGGCAAAGTCTGCCAAGTCTTGAATTTGTTCTGGACTTAAGCCAGTGGTGCCAACTACAGGACGAATACCGTAAGCGATCGCACTGCGAATATTGTCATAAACTGAATCGGGATGGGTAAAGTCTACAATTACCCCTGGAGGAGACTGTCTGTCACCAGCCACATACCCCAACATCGGTTCTAATTGATTGGTAATCGGCACTTCCAAAGGTTCGCTTAAACCCGCCAACTCCCCGGCATCTTTATCTTGATGTTCTAAACTGTAGTCAATTGCACCCACTAGGTTTAAATCAGGCGCTTGTGCCACCGCCTTAACCACCTCACGGCCCATTTTGCCAGCAGCACCGTTGACAATAACCGGTATAGGAGCTTGATTCGTCATAGGTCGAGAAATACTTTTTGAGTCAACAAAGGAATTGTAAAGACTTTCGTGATCTAGTAGCTAGCTTCTCAAATCTCTGGCTTAATTCCACCTACCCTGAATTGTGCAGCTAATCCAGGACTTACACAAAATACCTCTCAAACTCTTATTCCTCCGTGTTCTCTGTGCCTCTGTGGTTCGATTTTCCGTTACCTGTGCGTAAGTCCTAATAATCGCTTAGTTTTTCTACTCCCCAAAAGATCGGTTCTCGTTTTTATTGCACTATTTTACCCAGCACACCCGTTTTATTTGCCGATCGTACTGCTTTGATAAGTATTCCTTATAAAATATATCAGCCTTTGTTTGTCAAGTCTAGTTGACCATTTGTAATATTATTGTTATATTTATTTACATAGCTTAGTAAAGCCCTAAAGTAAGTTGCATAGCTAAAATTGCACCTTGTCTATTACCTACATAGTTTTGGTTGCATTGGGTGTTAACTAAGAAAAACAGACTTCGGTTTTGAAATATCCCATCGACATTTGGACTTCTCCCATTTACCTCGGCTATCAAGTCGGGGTTTTTTATGTTCTTGATTACACCTTATTTCTTTAACTTTTCTAAGGAAACTTTCGCTCTCGCACTTCCACAGCGTAATCTTGAACGGCTTTGGTAATCGTCTCGCGCAAATTTGTGTAAACTTTGGCGAATGGTGGATGCTTTTCTGCCAGTCCGAGGACATCTGAGGTAACTAAAACTTGTCCATCGCAGTGAATTCCCGCACCGATACCAATTGTGGGAATACTCAATTTTTGTGAAATCTGCATTGCCAAATCTGCGGGTATATGCTCTAACACTAGAGAAAATACACCCGCTTGTTCGAGAGCGATCGCTTCTTGTAAAATCCTCTCACTGGCTTCTTGGGTTTTTCCTTGTTGTCGCAAACCCAGTTGATGTATTGATTGTGGTGTCAAACCTACATGACCCATTACCGGAATTCCAGCTTCTACTAAACGAGCCACAGTTTCGGCCATTGCTGGATAGCCACCTTCCAATTTTACCGCTTGAGCGCCCGTTTCCTTTAGTACCCGCCCAGCTGAGTGCATCGCTTGTTGCAGACTTTCTTGATACGTCAAAAAAGGTAAATCTACTACTACTAATGCCCGTTTAACTCCACGGCGCACAGCTTTAGCGTGATATATAATCTCATCTAAAGTAATTGGCAGTGTTGTTTCATACCCTAGAACTACTGCCATAGAGTCACCCACAAGGATTAAGTCTACACCAGCTGCGTCTAGGAGTTGAGCGATCGCATAATCCCAGGCGGTCAACGCCACAATTGAACGTCCCTGTTGTTTCCATTGAATTAATTGCTGGGTAGTGATTGCCATTTTGAATTAGGGGATAGGGGATAGGTGATAGGGGATAGGGGATAAGTATGGGCTATTAGAAAGAATTCAGTCCCCTTTACCCTGTAACCTGTCCCCTAATCCCTACTTAACAGCGCGACTGAAAGCAATATGGGGTTTTGCACTGTCCGTTTTGGGCATTAACCAAGCTAGACCTTCACTAGTGCCAATCCATAATTTATTGCCGATGTCAGGTGCAAGGGTAAGAACTCGACTAGAAGGAAGTCCAGCAACTTCTCCATCTAATACAGCCCCTGTATTTGGATCTAATCGTAACAAACCATTATTAGTCCCGACCCAGACACTACCATCTTTAGCAAAACGTACCGCTGTCACATCACGCCCACGCAGGCGAGTTACAGACCGTAACACTGCACCAGTTTTTGGGTTAATAACGAGCAAATTATTCGGCATTCCCGCCCAAATTAACCCTTCTGGACTAATAGCTAAAGCTTGTACAGTTGCCCCTGGTAAATCGGCTATTCGCTTCATAATCGCAGCACTAGCAGTATTTACCCGCACCAATCCATCCAGAGTACCAACCCACAATTGACCTTCAGCGTCTAAAGTCAAGGCATTAGCACTGACACCAGGCAGATTTTTTAATGTTGTCATAATCAAGCCTTGGTCGGGACTAATGAGAGCTAAACCGCTATCGGTTCCAGTCCACAAATAACCCCGTTTGTCAAGTAAAAGTGACAACACGCGTTTAGAAGGCAAAAATAAATTTTGTGCAGTAATTTCGTTAGTGCGGGGGTCAACTCGAACTAGTCCCTCATAACTTCCTACCCACAAACGTCCTACCTTGTCTTGGGCTAAAGCACCAATGGCAACATTCGGTAAGCTCACACGAGAAATAATCTTGCCGGTTTTAGGATCAATCCGCGATAGTCCGCGCCAAGAACCTACCCAAAGATTACC
>NZ_JADEXF010000077.1 GCF_015207245.1 Nostoc cf. edaphicum LEGE 07299 | reverse complement strand
TTGGGATTGAGTCAAAAAACCTTTAGCAGGCATAACATCACGCTTTTACTTGAATCTATCTAATTTAGCATTTATGCAACTTAGATGTGGAACAGCTTAGTTTGGAATAGCATAATGTTTTTTGATGTAGGCGTGCAAAATAATCACGTAAACGTGTATTTTTACCTTCTAAGTAAGTAGTGGTAAAATTTACAAGTATATGATTGCGAGTAAAACGGAGTGTAAGGTTCGCGGAGCGTCTCCTAGAGAAGCAATCACAAGGACTGTGACGATTTTACATTTTATTACATAGTTAGATTAATTCCTGCGTACCTACTTACTCTGGTCATATATGTTTTACTGACGAGACGATCTTCTGGGTTAATAAAACTGAGGTAAACTTTCCACCCATCACATAAAAATAGCACTGTAAACTGCAAAAAATGTCCTATAAAGGTTTAAATGTTTCAGCACTATGATCTCCTAAAACCCAAGTTAGAATTACAAAAACTTTCTACTCATTAAGAGTGATTTAGCAACAAAGTTAACTAACCCTTTTATCAAGGAAATCATGAATAACATTAAATTATTTAATCAAGTTAAACGCAGATTTTTCAATCGGATTGCTGTTAAAACGCTGTTATTTACAATAACGCTATTATTTACAATAGTTTTATTAAATCATAGCACTAGTGGAGTAACTGTTGTCCCTCAAAGCCTGCGTCCTAATATCAAGGTTAGCAAAATTATTAATACATTATCAGTCTCTCCTTCTGTGCGGATTGCAAAAGATCCACGAAACAATACTCTCTATTACCTAAAGCGAAATGGTGAGATTTATCAAGTTAATTTAGGCTCTTCTACTAAAACACGTGTTTACAACTCTAGTAATCATAATTTAAGTGAAACTCAAGGTATGGCCATCGGCCCTAACGGCACAATTTATTTAGTTGGCAATGCAGACCTTGTGAATAACCAAACTCAAGCAATTATTGCTAAAGGTGTAATTAATTCGAGTACAAGACAGCGTATCTGGTCTATCTTAGCTAAGAGTGAAGCCTATCCCAAAAGCAAAACAGCTTATGACCATCGATTCAACGGCGTAGTTGTTAGCCCGGATGGTAACTTTATCTATGTGAATAGCGGTTCTCGTACCGATCATGGTGAGGTTCAGTCTGCTGATGGCCTATATCCCAATACTCGCGAAGTCGGATTAACCGCCTGTATACTCCGTCTTCCTAGTAATGGTAACAATCTCTTTCTGGCAAACAATCGAGCAACTTTAAAGACATCTGGCTATATTTTTGCAGAAGGAGTACGTAATACTTTCGATATGGCTTTTGCACCCAATGGGGATTTATTTGGCACAGAAAATGGGCCAGATCGCGATATGTCAGAAGAGTTAAATTGGCTACGTTTAGGTGGTAATTACGGCTTTCCTTGGCGTATTGGTGGAACAGATAATCCACAACAATTTCCCAATTATAATCCTGCCACTGACCGATTGTTAAGCCCTCAATTTAACGCCGTCCAAAGGGGCTACTATCGTAACGATCCCACCTTTCCTATTCGGCCTACTGGAAATTTGATTGAACCAATTCCTAATCTTGGCCCGGACGCAGACAATTACCGCGATCCTGTAGATGGAAAAATCAAAGATGCTAGTGTTCTTGGGCAACCTTTGAGTACTTTTACAACACACCGTTCTCCTTTAGGCTTAGTTTTTGATACACAAGGAGTAATGAGTCCAGAATTCAAGAGAGATGGATTTATGTTGAGTTGGACAGCAGGCGATCCCACTGGCGAAACACTAGTAGGCCCTTTTAAAGATGCTAGCCAAGACCTACTACATTTAAAGTTAACTAAAGTAAGAAATACCAACTATAAACTTAATGCTACGCGCCTTGTCATAGGTTTTAGTAATCCCATTGATGCTGAGATTATTAGCAATAAGATTTATGTTCTGGAATATGGTGGAAATCAAGGAATTTGGGAAGTTTCTATGCCTACCAAGTAAAACAAATTGGGTATTTCTGCATTACTTAATCGAAATTAGACACTCAAGCTATCCCGATTGAAATAAGCTCGTACTCCTGTGTAACGCTTTCTTGCACCCCTCGTTCTGGTATGGGAAACGTTTTTTCACAGCTTGATAATGCTATAGTAGTATAGGGAATCCAGCAAGATTTCCCTAAATTTACAGCATTTGAATGTACAATAGACACTCAAATGGCTGAATAGTTGGAGAGGTGTCCGAGCGGTTCATGGTGACGCACTCGAAATGCGTTTTGGGGAAACCCAACGGGGGTTCGAATCCCCCCCTCTCCGTTCAAAAAATTACTGAAAATTTACTACAATGTGGCTGAAATTTGCCTACCTTTAGCAAGGGTCTTGAGCAACTTGTCTGTTTATTTGCAAGTGAGATATAATTATCGCTCAATATTTACGTAGTCAAATATTTACCAAAAACACTAAAATATACACCGCCAACACAGATTTTATAGATTTTTGGGATAAACTAATGCCATCGTGTGAGGAGTGAACGATGGTAGATCGCAGCTTGGGGCGAGTATTCTCATTTAGTCTGATCAGCATTTCTTTATATCTGGGTATTAGTATAGGAGTCATTATCCGGCTTGGTCAATCACAGCGATTAAACGCTGCTACTATGCCTACTAAGCCTGTCCAATTTCCATTAGCTATTCCTGAATTTACGCCATCAAAAACACAACAACAAACCTTCCCAGATACTATTACTATCAAAGCTGTTGGAGATATTATTCCCGGCACTAATTTCCCTAACTATAGATTACCCCGTTTTCGAGATCAATTATTACCAAAGTCAGTGAGAACTCACTTGCAAGGATCTGATATCTTGTTTGGGAATTTTGAAAGTAGCCTAACTAATTATCCCTATACTGCCAAAGATATTAGTCGAGGACAAGTCTTTGCTTTTCGCTCTCCACCTGCATACGCCCAGCTTTTTGCTGAGGCTGGTTTTAATGTGTTCAATATGGCAAATAACCATGCTATGGACTTTGGCCCGGTAGGGTTTAAAGATACAATGAAAAATCTTCAGGCTGTAGGCATTGCAACATTAGGTCATAAAAATCAAATTCTTTATTTAGAAGCTAACAATATCCCTGTGGCAATGATCGGATTTTCTCCTTATGAAATGTATAACTCCATCCATAATTTAGGAGCAGCTAAAGCACTCGTGGCAGAAGCCAAAAAGAAAGCCAATATTGTAGTAGTATCAATGCACGCTGGAGCGGAAGGAACGGGGGCACTACACGTTAAGAATCAAACAGAGTTTTTTTATGGAGAAAATCGAGGTAATGCGATCGCGTTTGCTCGAAACATGATTGATGCCGGAGCAGACTTAGTACTAGGACATGGCCCTCACGTTCCCAGAGCGATGGAAATTTATAAGGGAAAAATCATTGCCTATTCTTTAGGAAACTTTTTGGGATATCGGACTTTATCTACAAATGCCCAAACAGGTGACTCAATGATTTTAGAAGTCAAACTCAACTCAGCAGGAGATTTGGTATCTAGTAAAATCATTCCCGTTCGGATGGATCGGCAGGGAATTCCTCATATCGATCGGAGTTTTCAAACTGTAAAGCTTATGCGTTATTTGAATAATCAAGCTTTTCCCAAGAATCCGGTGAAGATTAATAAGAAGGGGGAAGTTGTTGTACAGAAGAAGCTTAATCCTTCCTAAAATAATTCGTAATTCGTAATTCGTAATTCGTAATTAGTTAATAGGAGCCAGCGTGGTTGTGGACTTACCACGCTGCTTTACCAAAATCCAAAATTGACTAGTTATTGTCACCTTGTGGCTTTTCCTCGAACTTTTGAATATTCTGGGATTGACTATTAGTCGGTGAATTTTGCTTTTCGAGTGTTGGTACTACCACAGCAGAAGGATCTGATTGTTTGGATTCTGTTAGTGGTGCTGGTGGTATAAGTAGAGGTTTTGACGGACTCACGGGTTGAGGAGAAGTAGGATTTTGACTAGAAGCGGGTAAGTTATTTTGTGGGAATGGCAATGGTGCGGGGGAAGCATTCCGCTTATCTCGGAATGCCCGTAGTTTTTCTACTACCGACGGTGTGGGTGAAACGCTAGGTGAAGGTGTGGATTGTTCGGAATCACTGCGTTGCGATTCTCTTGTAGGGCTGCTGGTAGATTCTTCTTGGGAAGAACGACGATTGCGGCGACGTTGCTTGGAATTAGAGACCGGTACTTTTTCGCTTCTTGAAGTAGTGTTAGTCTCTTCACCTCTGGGTGAAAATGTACTATCAAAATTAGGTGCTTTCGCGCCTGATTCTTGAGTTGGCTTTTCAACAAGTGGCTTGACGGTTGGCTGCTGCTGAGATTTGGGTAATATACTGGCGATCCCAAAACCTGCTGTCGCAGCAACTAGGGCTACACCCATACCAATAAATACTTTAGATGACCCCAGCTTTTTAGCCAGTACAGTTTCCTTAGCCATGCCTGGGTTGGGTTGCGCCAACACAGATGGTCTATGAATAGAATTTTGGGCTGTTTTCCCAATTACAGTTGCTGCCTGCTGCGCAGATAAATTGACAGTTGGCACTGCGTAAGTGGGTAAAACTTGTGGTGTTCCATTCACCCCATTTCCAGGTAGCAATTGCAGCCACTCAGCAACTGTCGCTGGCCGAAAACGAGACTCTACTGCCATACCGCGCATTACCGCTTGGTTGACAGCAGCACTCAAGTGTGGTTGCAGTTCGCGGGGGGAAGGCATTTGTTCGCGATCGCGCAATAATGCTGGCATGGGAACTTGGGCTGTCAACAGTGCATACAAGGTTGCTGCTAAACCATAAACATCCGTGGCAGGTGTGCGCGCCGCTTGCGTCATATACTGCTCAATCGGAGAATAACCTTCAGAAACCAAACCTGTGTGAGTCTGCCTGACACCACCATTAAATTCCCTGGCAATGCCAAAATCAATTAGTATTACTTCCTGCGTTCCTTGACGAAGAATAATATTATCTGGTTTGACATCGCGGTGTAACAAGCCGTTGTTGTGTACTACCTGCAACGCTGCTCCAATTTGTCGGATGTAATGAATTGCTGTGGCTTCAGGCAAAGTTATCCCTGGTAATACAAATGCGTCTCCCAAGGTTTCGCCAGGAATGTATTCCATCACCATGTAAGGCAGTCCAGCTTCCACAAAAAAGTCACTAACTCGGACTATATTTGGGTGAATACACGTAGCTAATCGTCTGGCTTCATCTTGGAATTGGCGCTCGAATTTGGCAAAATCAGGATGTTGTCGCAGCCTTTCATTGATGGTTTTCATCACCACCTCATGACCCAAGTAGTGATGCCTAGCTTTAAAGGTAATGCCAAAGCCACCCCGCCCTATTTCTTGAATTAGGGTATATTTTCCATCCTGCAAAATTGTGCCTGCTAACATAAAGAGTCCTGAGTCCTGAGTGAGCAGATAAGTACCGAGTCCTGAGTTTTGAGGGATTTCCCAAAAATTTTCCCATATTTTTATCGGGCAGGGTTCTTGCCTGTCTATTTTACGGGATGTAGTTGTTGGAATTCCTGAAGTGAGAAAGACCTCCCCACGATCGCAACAGTTTTATCTTTCTCAGATGATAACGCGGGAGTACGGCAAGCTTAAAGCAGAAGACGGGCTAAGGCTATTTTTTCGGTTTTATAGAAAAGTAGGCTAAAGTTTAGTGTCAAAACAGAATTCAGGAGTCAGAATTCAGAATTCAGAATGTACAACTGGCAAATTTTGTGAAATTTCTGTTTAAACTCACTAGAATCTTGCTGAGTTTTGGATTTTAGAAGTCTCTGAAATCTAAAATCCAAAACTAAAATCCAAAATTCTTACAGTTGCCGCACTAATGGCTGACCATCTTTGACTTCACCAATTAAAACTAAATCGACACAGTTCACAAAGATACCATTTTCCAGAACGCCGGGAATGTTATTCAATGTCTTTTCTAGTCCGGCTGGATCTTCAATGGAGTCAAATCTGACATCTAAGACAAAGTTTCCTTGATCGGTGATTACTGGCCCAGCTTTTTTTACACCCATGCGAAGTTCTGGTTTACCACCGAGTTTTTTGATGGCATTGGTTACAGGGGTAATTGCCATTGGAATCACTTCCACGGGCACAGCAAAACTAGAACCTAAGCGGTCTACTAACTTGCCACTATCTACTACGACGATGAACTGTTCTGCTAGGTAGTCTACGACTTTTTCGCGGGTATGTGCTGCACCACCGCCTTTAATCAAATTCTTCTGCGGATCGACTTCATCTGCACCATCAATGGCAATATCGATGTGGTCAATAGCATCCAAGGTGGCAAGAGGAACACCGTACTGCTTTGCCAGCACTTCTGACTGAAACGAGGTAGGTATACCAATGATATCTTTGAGTTCGCCCGACTTGAGGCGATCGCCCAAAAACTGAATCGTATATGCTGTAGTTGACCCCGTACCCAACCCCACAATGGAACCCGATTTGACTAGGGCGGCGGCGGCTTTGCCAACTTCTTGCTTCATTAACTTGACGGGATCTGTTGTTGTCATTCCCAAAACTCCTGAAAAACTGACTATAGTCCATAGTAGTGGGCGGATAACGCCAAAACATCAAAGGTAAAAAACAAGTTTTTGCTGATTTCCACTCCTTTGATGATGAAAACCAGCTCGCGTATTACGTAGCTATGCAACATCGCCTAGCCCAAATTTGTCATTAATTAACTGAGATTAAGTTTTGCGTTAACCTCAGTAACGTAGTTTTTTTTTATTCACGTTAGCAGCTAAAAGTAGTTATTATGATACGTCAGCTTTCAATTACTCTCTCTTTAATGGCACTCTTACAAAGCTTGCCAGCAATTGCTCAAGTACCAGAATCTACTTCTGAAATACCAGCTGATTCCATTCAACAGGTAACTGCTGCCAAATGGATGACAAACTTTTCTGATGGCAAATTTTACCCAGAAAGGTTACTGAGTAGGGCAGAATTAGCGTCGATTATGGTGAAAGCATTTGGGCTAAATAAAAGAGAAGCTGTTAATAAAGAAAATTTAGCGATTCCAGATGTTCCTCGTTCTCATTGGGCATTTAATGATATACAGACAGTTTTAAAAACTGACATCATGAAAGGCTATCGGGGCAATGTATTTTTCCCTAACCAAAAGGTGACAAGGGCAGAAGCTCTGGCTATTTTCGCTCAGGCTTATGGTGTCTTTCAGTTTCCCGATGAGGCTGTGAATGAGATTTTGGCTTCATATCCAGATGCAAAGTCTATCCCAACATGGGCTAGAAAAGCGATCGCGACAGTAGCTACTGAGGGATTTCTGAATACAGATGCTCAAGGCAATATTTCTCCATTAAAACCCGTAACCCGTGGGGATATGGCTTATGTATTGAGTAAATATTTGCAACGACAACAGCAACAACCCGAAACACCAGAAGTTCCGATAATTCCAAATAGCCCACAATCTCCTTAGCTAGACTTTATCAAGCCAACGTACTCAAAATCAGTTTTGACCCGGATTTCTATACCTGTCTCGAAGTTGACGAAGATATACGGAATTAGACTGTGTTGGTTGTTGCAACACATTATTCCCATAATTAGTTTGTGGTAATTGCGTTGGTTGCTGCAAGCCATAATTTCCATAATTAGATTGTGGTAGTTGGGTCGGTTGCTGCAAGCCATAATTTCCATAATTAGTTTGTGGTAGTTGAGTCGGTTGCTGCAAGCCATAATTCCCATAGGTAGATTGTGGTGGTTGCATCGGCTGCTGCAAGCCATAATTCCCGTATCCCACGGGGTTTGTGGGTGTCACAACACTTTGACTAGGACTCTGGCTAGAGTAAGGTACAATATTACTTGGTGCTACATTAGGCACTACTTGACCGTTATTTAAATTAGTGTAGGTATTGTAGGGATTTTGCGGTAAGTTCGTACCCGTAGTTAACCCATTATTAGGCACTACTTGACCGTTATTTAAATTACTGTAGGGATTTTGTGTTAAGTTCGTACCCGTTGACGTGTTACCTGTCCCAGTAGTTAACCCAGTGTTTGGTAGAGAATTCTGACTGGTTAAGCTATTGATGGGTGGCATTAAGGTTGTTCCTGGAGTGGAGACTTGCCCTAAAGCATTTGTCTGAGTTGTAGTGCTACCATTGAAGCTAGACAATTTCTGGTTTGTCGATTGATTAAGCGCTGCTTGCAGAGGGTTGATAGAGAGAGAATTTTGATTCTTATTGGTTTGATTAGTGAATCCAACACCCAGGCTAGAAGATGTTTGATCTGCCCCTGTTGGTTCAGACGCCGTATTAAAGGTTTTAAGACCTAGAAACGGGTTATTACTATCAACTGTTCCAGTACGCAATAAATTGTCTGTTTGTTGGACAAAGGGATTTTTCGCGGTTGGGGAGGTGTCGCCGTTAACACCTAAACCAGGATTTAATTTGGTATTATTAGCAGACTTTTGTTTGTTGATAACATCATCTAATAAGCCTTTGCTCTTTTTTGCCTCAGTCTTATCTTCAGGCGCATTTGCGTTTAATGAGAGAGTTGCTTGCTCAAAGTCATTAAATAAAACTGGCAGGTTATCAATATCTGCTGCAATAGCTTTGTTTTCTTCTGACAGGGAGGAATCAGCAGACTTTTGTAAAACGACTGGTTTTTTTTGCTTATAAACGAAAATATCTGGGTTTGACCAGTATTCCCAGGTTGCTAGCCCAACTACAGATAAAAAAATCGCAGTTCCCCAAAAACCAGGCCGCCCTAGATTCCATAACCTGGCTTTGAGATAGCGTAAGTAGGCGGGAGGATAATGACGATGTGGCATGGGATTTGCTGGGTGAGATTTACTATAAATTGGTAAAATTCGACGGAAGAGGCATTGCTGTTTGATGTTTTTATTTGCCTGGGAAGGAAACGTCTCAACTAAAGTTCGATTGTGATTTCATCGTAACTTCTCAAGAAATTATTAGTCATTAGTAAGTCAAAAATTAACTAATGACTATTTTAAACTAAACGGTTT
>NZ_JADEXF010000076.1 GCF_015207245.1 Nostoc cf. edaphicum LEGE 07299 | reverse complement strand
GAGCTACAGCGCCAACTTCTATAACAAAACCCAATTCGCACAAAGAACGGAGAAAACCATTTTCTTTGGATTCCTGATTAATAAAGACTTTCACCAAAGGATTGATAGAACTTAAATAAGCGCCTAACCGAAGCAAGAAAGGATGCATATCACAAAAAATCAGACTTAACCCCATATTGGCGGTTGTGCTGTGCAAATCAACAATTACATCTACAAAGGGCTGATTTTGCGGTTGCAATATCTGTTGAATTGCTTTTGCCCGTATATCTTCATAACTTAAGAGTTGGGGATTTTGTAAGCCTTGATTAGTGAAACAACGATTTAAATCTTTTTCAATGTATCGTTTGCCTTCTTCAATAGCTTTGAGATTACCAAGTAATGCTAGAGTTTCAAAACTAGCCCTGTTAATTAAATTAGGATATTGCTGAAACTTTTTGACTAAATGTACTCCTGTTAACTCATTACCGTGGTTTCCTCCAACGATCGCAACTCGTTCAATCTGACTCATAACAACCTCACTGGCTCCCCTACGGTTATTGAGAATAGTGCAAGATACAAGATAGAAGTATAACTGTTGCTGACTAAATCTTGTAAAAGACTGACGCGATGTCTACGACGGGCTACACCTACGCTCCATGTTCGAGTCAAAATATGATAACTGTTAAGCTGTTGGTTTTGGTATAAAAGGGGAGCAAATTTATGGAGAAGGACTTTCAAGCAATGCCTCAGGCGGGCTACACCTACGCTGAACTTTACAAAAACGCCCTCCTCAACGACGTACTTCCATTTTGGGAAAAATATTCTCTTGATTGGCAGCAAGGCGGCTATTTCACCTGCCTTGATCGCGAGGGTAAAATTTATGATACCGACAAATTCATCTGGCTGCAAAACCGCCAAGTATGGACTTTTTCGATGCTTTACAACCAGCTAGAAAAGCGCGAAAATTGGCTAAAAATTGCCAGCAACGGTGCTAATTTTCTCGCCCAACATGGCAGAGATAGCGATGGTAACTGGTACTTTGCCCTCACCCGTGAAGGTAAACCATTGGTTCAGCCTTACAATATCTTCTCTGATTGCTTTGCAGCGATGGCATTTAGCCAATATGCACTCGCTGGCGGCGAAGAATGGGCAAAGGATGTCGCGATGCAAGCTTATAACAACGTATTACGCCGCAAGGACAACCCCAAGGGAAAATATAATAAAACCTATCCCGGCACACGCCCGATGAAATCATTGGCTGTACCGATGATTTTAGCCAACCTGACTCTAGAAATGGAATGGTTGCTACCAAAAGAAACACTAGAGAATGTCCTAGCTGAGACAGTCCGCGAAGTGATGACCGATTTTCTCGACCCACAACAGGGACTAATGTACGAAAACGTTGCCCCTGACGGTTCCCACTTTGATTCTTTTGAGGGACGACTGATTAATCCAGGTCACGGTATTGAAGCTATGTGGTTTATTATGGACATCGCCCGTCGCCAAAACGACATCAAAACTATTAACCAAGCCGTTGATGTGGTGCTAAATATCCTGAATTTTGCTTGGGATAGCGAGTACGGCGGACTGTATTACTTTATGGATGCAGATGGTCATCCCCCACAACAATTGGAATGGGATCAAAAGCTGTGGTGGGTTCACCTAGAGTCTTTGGTTGCATTAGCAATGGGCTATCGCCTGACAGGGCGTGAGGTGTGTTGGGAATGGTATCAAAAGATGCACGATTACGCCTGGTCACACTTTGCTGATGCAGAATACGGTGAGTGGTTTGGCTATCTGAATCGGCGTGGAGAAGTATTGTTGAACCTTAAAGGCGGCAAATGGAAAGGATGTTTTCACGTACCGCGTGCATTGTATCTTTGTTGGCAGCAATTTGAGGCATTGCAATAGGTGCGGCGGTAAACAACGCAGTCAGTTTAATCTACAAGTAAACGTGAAATCAGTGCCATTGTATAATAATATTCAATCATTCATTTCTGAAACTGAAACCGAAAATTATAATTTCAATTATGCTTAATTTTTCTAAAGTTATTGCTTTAGCTTTAACAAGTTTAAGTTTTTACACTGCAAGTATATCAACAATTTTAAAACCTGCGTTTGCTGGGGAACCAATTATCGATAGGAACTGCCATCGTCATGAGAGAACACAAGCAGTATTTCAAAAAATACCACCACAAAATCAAGCTAGAATATTGCTGACATCTCCCTTTAAAGTTAATAATCAAAAATACGCTCTACAATTACTTAAATTTCCCAACTCTACAGGTGTTTTATGTCTTTGGAAACCTAATGCTCGGCTACCACAAAGATTAAAAGACCTGCCGATTATTCAAGACAAGGTAATTGAAAAAATTGAAAAAGATGCGTCTCAACCAGCAACTTATATAGTTACAGTCAGAGGCGAGAAAGCTGAAGATATATTAAGAAGGGCTTATAGATTAAACCTAACTAATCCCAATCAACCAAAGGCGACACTGTTAGTCAGAGTGTACAAAAAGTAGACGGTTTTTTTGTATGTAGATGCAGAGTTTGTCTCTATAATTTTGTGAGTGATGCTCTTTTGTCTGCTTAAGATGATGTTTGAAAACTTGTTTGTGATGTATCAAAGACTTGTATATCCTCCTAAATCCCCCGATAAATTGGGGGACTTTGATTCCGGTTCCCCCTTTTTTAAGGGGGGTTAGGGGGGATCTTTATACAACTTGATACTTTGCAAACAACCTCTAAGCCTTGCTTCAATTATATCTTTCATTAATCACAAACTAAATTCTGCTGCATTATCCTCATTCGCATCTGCATCCTTACCCACAGCAGTAGGTTTAAATTTAGAGCCATGAATTAATTCATCAAACGCAATTCCTGGATTTTGGTGAAGAATATTCAACACACTCATAAAATCTCGCACAATTTTCCCTGGTGTAAGTAATGCTTCTGCACCCAAGCGATTAATAATTTCTTGCACAAACTCCTTCAACTCACGATTTGTCAAAGTCTGTTCATACCCAAAATTGACTGCATGAATATCAGCTAAACGTTGCAGAAGCGTCAAAATTTCTGCTTCACTCAACGGATTTAGCCGAATCACTGGCCCTAAATGTTCTTGAACATTAGCTTGGACAACAAAACGACTTTCTTTTGTGCGTCTTTGCCAAGCTTGGTCTGCAAAAAGTCCTCGTTTGGGGTCTTCTAAAAATTTAGTTGTTCCACCAACAACAATACCAAGATGTTCTGCTTTGCACTGCATGGTATCGTTAAACATTGCCAGAAGTCGATTATAATTCTTTTCGCGCGTAACCGTAGTAGATATTTGATATAAATGCACGGCTTCATCAACTAAAATTAACAATCCTTTATAGCCAATTTCAGCTACAAATTTCGCAAACAGTTTTATATAGTCATACCAACTATCATCATCAATAATAACGCGCACTCCTAAAGCAGCTTTTGCCTCAACTTTAGTAGTAAATTCTCCTCGCAACCAGCGCATCGCGGAACTTTTTAAATTATCATCATCCAATCGGTAGCCACGCCAATAAGCAATAATTACACTACCAAAATCAAAACCGTGAACTAAGCCTTCAATATACTGAACTACTTCTCTAATTTTCGATTCAACTTTGTCATCAAAACCATCGTCATTCGGACGCATTTCAGTTTCCTTAACCACTTCTTGTTGAATTTTATTAATCCATCCTTCTAAAATCGAGACTAAAGCACCACCATCAGGACGAGTTTTTGTAGCTAGGTGGCTCATTAATTCTCGATAGGTAGCGACACCTTCATTGTTGCTTCCTGCTAATCGCCGTTCAGGGGATAAATCAGCATCAGCTACTACAAAACCTTGCTCCATAGCGCGGTTACGAATTAGTTGTAATAAAAAACTTTTACCGGAACCGTAGTTACCAATTATGAAGCGGAATGCTGCTACACCTTCTGCAATATCATCGAGATTTTGTAATAGGCTTTTGAGTTCTTTTTCTCGACCTACTGCGATATATTCAACTCCCACTCTTGGTACTACCCCTGCACCAAGAGAATTGATTAAAGCAGTAGAGATTTTCTTCGAGATTTTGAGCTTTGCCATGTATTACACTTCACTTTATTCTAAACGCAGAAGCACGCAGTAATGTAGGTAAGGTGATGTACCTTACTACTAAATCTTACGACGGCAATAACAATTTAATTTGACGAAGTATGTCTAGCCATGAGTCCTTCATACATCGCAATCATTTTTTTGACATCTGTTATATACTCTTGATAAACTTTTGGACTGTCCGAATCAGAATTAATTATTAATTCCCCAATAGTATCATTTGCGCGTTCATTTATAGAATCGATTAATAAATTTGGCATAGTGATATTTGCTTCGGCAATTTTTTTAATAGCACTATTGGGATTATCTTGTTCAACTATAGCTTTTAATACTTGTAACTCATATCCCGGAAGATTCCCGAGAAAATTATTCCATTCTTTGGAGATATTTGGCGATGTCTCAACTTCCGAATTGTCAATGGCATCTGAAGACTGAATTATTTCGGAAAATGGAAACAACTCAATATCATCTTCTTGCGAATTATCAGACAAAGGCTCTGGATTGAATGTTTCTACTTGTTGTAGTAATTCCCATACTTGATTTTGTAATGAGTCTCGTTCTTCTTGCAATAATGAAATTTGTGCTTGTAACTGCTGTAATTCTGCCTTGTGTTCTGCTAGTTGGGTTTGTGAAGAATCAAGAATAGCTTGGATATTTTCTTTTTCGGTTTTCGTTGCTACAAGCAATTGATTATTTTGGGTTGTCTCAACTTCTAGCTCTTGAATTGCAATTCTCAGTTCGTATAATTTTTCTTCTAATTGGGGTTTGAGTCTGCCTAAAAGAGTTAAATTACTTTCAATTTCTTGTTTCTCGTGTTGTAGCTCGGAAATTTGGCTTTGCAATTGGGTGATTTCAGCGCGATATACATTACAATTTGACTCTAAACGGCGCTTCTCTGCTGTGAGAATAGAAAAAGCATTGTTCAATTCATTTTGATTGTTCTGCAAATTATTAATTTCAGTTTGCAGGCTACTAACTTCTTTTTCTAATTGCTTCTTTTGTCCGGCAAATGTTCTTAATTCTCGATGTAGATTATCTCTTTGGCTACGGCTTTCTATGACTTGATTTTGCAGCTGTTGTGATTCAGCATATAGTAAATTATGATGTTCTTCAATTTGATTGATTTCTGTGACAACACGAGCCTTTAATCCCTCCATATCTTTAATTCGCTTGCGGAGAGAACCTAAAACAAACATTTCATAATTTCTGCGTCGCTTGTCTATGAATAATGCTGTTGTATGGATAGTAACGGCAGTTATTACACCGGTGAGAAAGGCTTTATTAAAATCCCAGCTTGGGACAAGGCTAAGACCAAAACTCACACTAAAGGCAACTATCACTAGTATAAATCTATTGCCGATCATTACTGATTGCATATTGCTGGTTTTTAGCGTATTTAAATTATCTGAGTAATTAGCTCTCATAGTAATTTATAATTCGTAATTCGTGATTAAACCACACACATAAAATACTTAATGTAAGTGGTTTGTAATTCATTTATATGTTTGGTTAATCAAGATATTTTTCCCAGATTTGGTATCAAAATTATTATGAAATCTCTAAATTTAGTTAATGTTTGCATAACATTGTTCTGTAAATTACAAAAAAGCGCAATCATTAATGCAATAATTTTAATGTTAAGTGTTGGATATGTTTTTATTTGCATGAAAAAGTGTTAAATCTGCTTTTAAAAAATCAACAAACTGCCGTGCTGTACGTCCAGAACGACCATTATGACGAGTTGCCCATTGTAATGCCTGAAATTCTAAATCTTCTTGGGTAATATTAATTTCAGCTTGTGCCACTAGATGTTGTACAATTTTTAAATAAGTTTTCTGATTGGCTGGTTCAAAAGTTAAGGTTAAACCAAAGCGATCGCTAAACGAAAGCTTCTCCTGCATCGTATCCCAAGCATGGATTTCCTCGTTATCCTTGGGGGTAGGTCTATCTACAAAAAACTCCCGAATCAGGTGGCGGCGATTAGAGGTAGCGTACACAACTACATTTTGCGGCCGCGCCGTTAAATTACCTTCTAAAACTACCTTGAGAGCTTTAAAGGCATCATCATCTTCTTCAAATGAAAGGTCATCGACAAAGATAATAAATTTTTGTGACACACCCCGTAAATGTTCCACAATTTCTGGTAAGTCTTTTAAATCAGATTTTGCCACTTCCAATAAGCGGAGGCTGCGATTACTATATTCATTTAACAAAGATTTCACTAAAGAAGATTTGCCAGAACCGCGACTACCGTAAAGTAATACATGCAGTGCCATCTCTCCTGATAATAAAAACTCTGTATTTTTCAGCAAAGCATCTTTTTGGGATTCGTAACCGACAAGCGTACTCAGTTTAACCGGGTCAGAATACCTAATACCGATAAACTGCCCAGATTGCCAGCGTAAAGCGCGATATTCTGCAAATAAACCAGAGCCACATTGCCGATAATAAGCTGCTAACTCTTCTACAGCATCACCCCAATTATCTAACTCTTGTAGATATGTAGTGAATTTTGTCTCTACTCCTACCAATTCTTGCTCTTTATACCACACTACTGGTGAAATCGGCATGTGAGCTACGCCTTGTACCCACTCGCTTAAAGAAGCGCTGCTACACTCATAGAGACTTTGCAATACTTGTAAATCATGCTGAACTGCTGTTACTAAAGCTGGAGGCAAATCTTCAAATTCTCGCACTCCCGCCAGCCTTGTAAAAGGATTGTCAGAGAAGAGAATTTGAGTAATTAAATAGTCTTCCCAGTTTTGATTTCTAGCAGCCAAAGCGTGAAAGTAACTGCCGTAGGCTTGGAGACAACCCCGTGCATCGGCTTCAGTGTAACGTATAGCTTGCAACAGTTCCAGAAATGCCATCCCCACTTCACCTTGCAGAACAGATTGGTACAGTAAAAGTGAGGCTGCTTGGCGCTGGAGACATTGAACCCTTGTATATGAGGAAGTAATTGCCATTGGCATCGCTAGATTATCCATCAATGAACTTTGTGGTATAGCTAAATAGCTATGGTAAATTGTCTGCTGACCCTGGCAGTAAAGTCAAAGTTTACATAGGTTTTAACAATGAATTTAGGTATAGTTGCTGCTTTTGCCTACGGCATATTAGCGATAGTGGGTGGCGTTATTGGCTACATTCAAGCTAGAAGTAGAGTTTCACTCCTAAGTGGTAGTATTAGCGGTTTATTACTAATACTTGCCGCTTACTTTCAACTCCAAGGACAAACTTGGGGTGCGATTTTAGCAGTGTTAGTTACTGCTGTTTTAGTAGTTTTCTTTGCATTTAGATTGGCAAAAACACGCAATTTTATGCCTGCGGGATTAATGGCAATTTTGGGTATGCTGGCATTGGCGGTGATGGTGAATCAATTTGTGGCTTTAAGGTAGCATTAGTCTCTCAGCAATAACCACCCTCCTGTTTTTTTGGTATGGCATGACTTTCCCTGCTTGGAATTATGTTAGTACATTTATATTACTGGAATTTGTTACCCTTGCCTTTGAAAAATGCCCTGTTTCAAGCTTGACAAAAGTACACTTACATAAGATGTGCTCATGTAGGCTTTGTTTGCGATCGCCCATAGTCATCTACAATTTGTAGGTGACGAAAATAACGTGAAAACAAGGTTTCCAGACATCAATTCTGAAAATTAAATCAAAAAATAATTATTAATTGCTAAAAAACTCCGGTTTTTTTGGCTTTGTGATGATAAATAAAAGTAATAGTGTTGAATGTCATGCTTTGTATCGCGAAGGATTACTCAAATTCTTCGCTGTTTTGAGAATGACTACTGAACATCAAACAACATCTGCTACCAATCAGTTTTTTTGCTGGGGATGCTTCTTTGCCACAAAACTTACTCTAGATGTATCTAAGTAACTATGCTGATAAAGTGTAAAGATGTCACGGTATCTGAGAGCCAATTTTAAAGGAATTGCAAAGGAATTGGTGCCATTTTGGCAGGTTTTACCCCCAAATATGAGATATTAGTAGATTGTAGAAATCTTTATTGTTATTCACATCTCTCTTCTTGCATTAGTTCCTATCTACTAAAAACTCTTAAGACCAAGCAAATTTGACACGATAAGTTTAAGTAATTTAATGAAGTAGGAAATAATACATGGTATTATCACTGTCTTCTCATAACGTTATCCAGTATCTGCAAGACGCGGGTCTGTGTAGCTCAGAAGATGGCCCATCAGACAAATCTGAGTTGCCAGGAAGTAGTCAGAACAATTTCAATTTACTAGTGACTTTAGCAGATAATCGCCAACTGCTCATTAAACAAGAACGTAACGCTAACAACAATGACGGCGCGCCTCATGAATTGTTTCAGGAGTGGCTGTTTCACCAGTTGCTACAACAGTTTCCAGTTCTAGGTAATACTTCAGCAATCGCGCCATTGGTAGTGCATTTTGACGAAGAAAATTCAATTCTTGTCCGTAGCTACTTGAATGAATATCTAGAGCTTGCGACATTGTACCACAACAATGAGATTTTTCCACAAGAAATTGCCTCTGCCATCGGCACAACTTTGGCGGGACTGCATCGCGCCACCTACAACCGCCGAGAATATCGGGATTTTATGGCAACTGCTCCTCAAGGAGAGTTTCGCTATGGGTTTTACAATCCAGCCCAAGGGGTAGGCTCGATTGGGCCGGAGATTTTTGGGACTGTTCCCACAGATGCACTAAAATTCTATGTTCTTTATCAAGAATACGAGAGTTTGTCATCTGCGATCGCAGATTTGGCATATAGCTGGAATCCTTGCTGCTTAACTCATAACGACCTGAAATTGAACAATATTTTGGTTCATTCCAGATGGGAGCAATTAGACAATTGTCTTATACGACTAATTGACTGGGAAGCTTGTTCTTGGGGAGACCCAGCCTTTGATTTAGGAACTTTACTGGCAAGCTATTTAGGAATTTGGCTTAAGAG
>NZ_JADEXF010000075.1 GCF_015207245.1 Nostoc cf. edaphicum LEGE 07299 | reverse complement strand
GGTTTATACCCTGCTTTACAAACTAATTTTATTGCAACTAAGTAAGTCGGTGATAAAAATTTAATTTCCCCAATTCTGAGTTTGTATCGATTTGTTTAGCCTCATTTAATGCTTTGGGGTTGAATATATGGTGAGGAAAGGCGATCGCTTCTACATTGACTCCAACGGCGGAACCTCGAAGTCATTAAACGAGCAAACATTGTAAGACGAAGTGGCTAAAGCCTTTACCAGCTTGCCGTCGAGAGTCAGCAAAGTAGCACCTACCTGCTGTGATAGTGCGACATAAGAGCCATCGTATGCGGAGATTCCATAATTTAATGCGATCGCAACTGCATCCGCCATCAAGTCAGCGGTGGAGACGACACGCAAGGGGAAAGCTTTGAGACTAGCTAAATTCCCTTAAATCAGAGAAACATCGTAACTACCTGCACGAGCATACTTCCACAAAACGTTTGCACACTTAATGTAAAACAGGTCAGGTACAAAGATTTCTGTCTGGGTATAGGCAAGGTGAGCAAACAGTTGATTAACCTTGGCTGTTAGCGGATCGGGAATAAATTGTTTAACGGACACACTGGCATCCACGACGCACCTAAGAGGAATTGTCATCTGTCCCGATCTTCTCTAATCATGGCAGTGCTATCAGGCCATTCGATATTAGTTGGTAGCTTTTCACGGCGAAGGCGGATTTCCTCTAGAAGTTTTGGGACATTCTTTCGTCTTTCTTCTTCTGTTTGCTGTGCTTCAGTTTTTAAAGCTTGTTCCAACAGAGTTATAACTTGGGCGTTAATGGAACGGTGTTCAGATGCCGCTAACTCTTGCAGTTTTGCATACAAATCATCGGGTAAATTTCTTACATAAAGGGTAGCCATCGCTTTACCTCAAAGTAGATTTTATCAAAATGATAGCACAATGCAAGCAATGGGAGAGAGGAGCGATCACACTTGTTAGTCAGATTTTCGCTTCAATATTTTCTATGTAAAATTCTATTTAATTCCGATAAAAATATTACTTACTACACTACCAGATCCACAAATTACGCATTTTTGCTGAGGTTGTTGGCACTCTTAGGGGATGAAGCTGGAGAAAATAAGTTTTTATTGTAAAAACCTATGTCAATTGTAGATTTTCTCGTTTCCGTAAATGGTGTAGCTCAATTATGGGCTGCTGATGGACAATTTTTAGGCGTTTTATCAAGTAATCTATACGACCAAAACTCTATTAGTAATCCTCATGGTATCTATGGCAGTTCCTATAGTATATACAGCATTCGGAATTCCTATGGATTATATGGTAGTCAATATGGCGTGTACAGTCCTTACAATATTTACTGCCTCAATCCTCCTATCGTGTTGTACCAAGGTCAACCAGTGTTGATAGTTACAAGAAATTCTCATATTTTGAGTAACAATTTACCTGTGGTTGACCCAGAATTACTGCTAAGTATATATGCACAAATCACCAATCCCATACCAGCATTTAACCCTCATATAGGATTAAATCAGACTATTTTTGATATGTTTAAATAACTAATTACTTTGGTTTGTGAAACAAAGGTAAACACGAACGCCAGCGTTCCATCTTCACTCATTCATGAAAAACTCAACGGAGAAGGAAAGGCTTGAGCGTTAACTCTGACAGCCCAATTTTTTCCGCACTTCTTGTACAGAAATAACATTACTAGCTTTGCTATCCTCTAGTCCAGCTTCAACGGTTTGCCGAACATAAATTTGGTACATCAAATCATCCCATGTGGAATTTTCTGGCAACTTGTCAATCAATTTGCGGGCTTCTTCTTTAATATTTAGATTTTTCATCAGTAGTTAATCAAATACTGTTTTTGCATCTATTTGGATATATTGTAGATGCAAAACAGGTGTACTACTTGATAACAACATTCATTCAACGGAGAGGGGGAGATTCGAACTCCCGGAGGTTTTAGCCTCATCCGATTTCAAGTCGGACGCAATCGACCACTCTGCCACCTCTCCAGTAAATCTGTCAAACTTGTGTTTATCCTAGTTTCAGACGCTATTCAGGCGCTTTTGTTGGTTAGCACTAAACTTGACAGATAATACTATACCCTATTATCTACGCAGATTGCACTACTGGATGCGAATGTCTACGACACAATGCGCGATCGCTCGTACAAAATTTCCTCCTGTGCCACCTGAAAGTCATTGCCCACCCAAATTAGGGAAACTTGCGAAACCACACCCGCCTCTAGGGTGACAATGGAAAAATTACGCAACTTCTCGCTGTCATTTTCCACAATCCTGGGGACACTAGCTGCATTTAAGTAAATTGTCCCCTCTGGACTTCTAAAGATGGGCTTGCGCTGCACCTTCTTGGTATGGCGTAAATCTCGGTGCATGTGACCAAATGTCACCAGAGGAATGGTTTTACCAGCAGTTAAGGCTTGAGAAATCGCCTCGCCCAAATCTGGATCGCCAAAGTCGCCGCCAATTGGGTGCCAGTCTTTGCCGCAGGGGTCTTCGGGGCGATCGCCTAACCCACTAGGCCCATTGTGACCCAAAAATATAATTGTCTCGTAAGCGGCGCTTTTAACTGCTTTGAAGATGCGATCGGCGGATTCTTCCAAACTCGTCACACCGTAACGTTCTTTACAGATTTCCGCGAATTTCCACTCTGGGCCACCCCAAGTAAAGGGACGACCCCCGACTACAGTTAAATTCCAAGCGGGAAAATCCAGCTTACCGTAACCAACATGGGACGAACCTAATAAATCGAGTTGTTCCTGTACCCAGTCTTCCTTAGAGCGGTCATAAGGAGCCTTTTTGCGTCCCCATTCGGTGGCGGTGTACCAGGCATCGTGGTTGCCCATCACGGCTGCTTTGGGAATATCGAGAGATGCGATCGCTCTGACCACTTCCACCGATTCATTGCCAAAATCCCCGACAAACAGCACTAAGTCAACACCCAAATGCTTGAGTGCAACGCCATCTTCCACTTCCCATTGGTCGTGAATATCTCCAACTACAGCAATTTTGAGGTTTATCGATTGAGTTTTCTGACTGGTCATGCCACTTTCCTTGCCGTCTATCTCCAGGATATGAAACTCAACCCGATTTGGACACAACCCCAAAATATCAACCGTCCACTATTTTTGGTAAAAACTACTATAATTGAATCCACAGGACATACATTTGCAACATAAAGCACCCCTAAACTGTGTTTACCACTGCACTAGCTCAACGAGAAAACACCCAACTGGGTGAACTACCACTAGATTTGTTTGCCGCGATTCAGAGTCTCAAAAAAGAACTCAACGCCGTTATCCTGGCACATTATTATCAAGAGCCAGATATTCAGGATATTGCAGACTTTATTGGGGATTCATTACAACTGGCAAGAGCCGCCGAAAAAACCAATGCGGATGCGATCGTCTTTGCTGGTGTTCACTTCATGGCAGAAACAGCAAAGATACTTAATCCCGATAAATTAGTACTTCTACCAGATTTGGATGCTGGTTGTTCTTTAGCAGATAGTTGTCCACCAGAGGCGTTTGCAGCTTTTAAAGCAGCACATCCAGATCATTTGGTGGTGTCTTACATCAACTGTTCTGCTGATATCAAGGCGATGAGCGATATTATTTGTACTAGTTCCAACGCTGTGAAAATTGTGCAGCAGATACCGAAAGAACAGCCGATTATTTTTGCCCCAGATCGGAATTTGGGGCGGTATGTCATGGAACAGACGGGACGAGATTTGGTGCTATGGCAAGGTAGCTGTGTTGTCCATGAAACTTTTTCGGAAAAGAAAATTGTCCAGTTAAAAATTGCCCATCCCGAAGCAGAGGCGATCGCACACCCAGAATGTGAAAGTAGTGTATTGCGCCACGCCAGTTTTATTGGCTCCACAGCCGCCTTACTCAAGTATTGCCAAAACAGCCCCACCAAAGAATTTATCGTTGCTACGGAGCCGGGAATCATTCATCAAATGCAAAAATTAGCTCCTGACAAGCATTTTATTCCTGCGCCGCCGATGAATAACTGTGCTTGTAACGAATGTCCCTTTATGCGGCTAAACACCTTAGAAAAGCTCTACTGGGCAATGAAAAATCGTACTCCCGAAATTACCATGTCAGAGGATATTCGCCTTGCTGCACTGCGACCAATGCAGCGAATGCTGGAAATGAGCGTGTAACCAGTATTTTCTATCCCGATGGTAGAGACGCAGTTTTGTTGCGATCTCTACCTGCAAGTTATTTTTCCTAATCCCTTGCTATTTATAAAACATGGTGCTAAGATTTTAAATCGTGAGACAAATCGGGTCGGTGTCCGAGTGGTTAATGGAGACGGACTGTAAATCCGTTGGCTAGCGCCTACGCTGGTTCAAATCCAGCCCGGCCCACCACTTACGAAGTTATAAGTTATAATGACTGGGTTAAGAGCAAAGCTCCCAGCATTGTAACTTACAACTAAAAAACCGAAGTTATATTTTGCCCGTGTGGCTCAGTGGTAGAGCACACCCTTGGTAAGGGTGAGGTCACGAGTTCAATCCTCGTCACGGGCTTTTTAAATTTACAGAACAATCAACATAAAGTTAAGGGTTTCAGCTTTATATAGGGACTTGAAGCTGAGAAAACTGATTCCCTTACTTGATATTTTGACTATGAGTTCGCTATAAATCCAAAATTTTGGGTATCAAGTGAGTATTATCCTAGTACAACTCACATTTTTATTAAAGATGTGGTCACGAGTTCAACCTTTGTCATGGGTTATTAACTGTCCTTCTATTTTACCATAAGCTTTTTTAACCCAATACCCTCTAGGTGGCTTTTCTATCCCATAAGCCTTACACCACTTTTCTACAGCCTTATCAGACACGCCAAAACCTCTACCAATTTGTGCGGTTGGCTTTTCCCAAACTAGTTTTTCTAGTTCTTCTTTAGATGGTCTTTCAACTTTTCTGGTATGAATTCTAGAGTCTGGGTTAATCTTTCTAGTTGTTAAATCAACGCCAAACTCCTTGTAGGTTTGCTTAGACGCTGCTTCAGTAAAGTCTGTAAAATCCTCCCACCAGTAAAACGGTGTAGCTGAATTAGGTATCTGAGTAGTTATGTAGCAACCATCAAAGTTAATTGATGGATAAACAACTTTATCTATATCAGGCAGATAAACAGCATAAAAGTCAAAGTCATTTACTTTGTACTTCTTCTGATGAGTCCCATTTTTATCTACCCAAATAGTTTTATTTACTACCCTGTTATCTCCCGCGTATTTAGCTTGTATTTTGTAAAATTTATCGTCTTTGTAGACAACAAAATCAAAAGGTAAATGTTCACAAACAAGTGGCGTGAGGACTAAATAACCTTTAAGGGTTAGATCAGCCATTGCTTTTGTAGCAGCAATATCGCCCTTGTTCTTAGTATGGTGCAGCAATAACGAACCCACAAACGTGGAAATGATCGTATCACTTCACAGTGCTTGAGGGTACATATTAAGTTAAAACGAGCGCGGCAGGGTTCGAACCTGCGACCGATTGCTTAGAAGGCAATTGCTCTATCCACTGAGCTACGCGCCCAAAACAAAATAATGGCTCCCGAAGGAGTCATCTGCAATATTATATCGTGTTCACCTACCAAGAAGCAATCGAAAATTGCAGATTTACTACTAGCAAGGCTAAGATGCTAGTCGCTAGTTAGTTAATCTACACCGAAAACGAAACAGATGGAGTATTGGTTTAGATATATTGAGTTGTCAAAGGGTTATTTGCCTGTTAACGCCACCCTCCTATGGGCGGCTACCTTCGGGAAAGAACTGGCGATCGCTAGACCCATTTCCACAGTATGCTAGGTAATTTCAGCCTTGCCGATACTGCCAAATGCCATTATATATTCCATATTAAGAGTGCCCCTGTGAGGAGTTATTTGCTAGTGCCATGTTTATTCTCAAACGGCAGGATGTTGAAATATCAAGCATTCAGCACCCAAAAAAGGATCAGCAGGTGCCGATTCTCAGTTATCAAGGGCAGACTTTTCGCTTGATTAGTGTTTTCAAAGCTAGTCAAGAAGAAGAAGCTAGAGCCTTATGGAGAGAATTGACGGATAACCGAGGTAAAGCCTGTGTTTTACTGGAAGAACCCGAACGGTTTAGTGTTTGGGGTAAAATCCGTTTAGAGCAACTGGATGGTGACACAGGTAGTCATGGCAAAACGGCGATTTTAATCCAAGCCAGTATTTTGCTGTTACAGGGTGTTTCTATCGACATTGAAGAGTTTTTAGGTGCTAGGCAAGCTGCATTATTTGAAAAAGATATTGCCGAAGTGTTCAAGCAGAAACAATTTCCCCAAGCATCTTCCCTAGAAGCAGTTAAATATTTGGTATCTACTAATCCGTTACCGACAGCTAAAATACCTGATTGGCAAGAAAATCATGTAGTAATCCTGTTACAAGAACTGCATCGATTAGGAAAAGGCTATTTTGGCAACGCCAATTTTACCAAACAAGTGATTTATAAGCTAGAAGATATGCCAGAAGCCGAGCGATCGCTGTTTATCACTTGGCTAAATCAATCGCCACTGGGTAAACTATGGCAGTAACAAAATTCCTACCAATGGCACTTGTTTTTGGTGTCCTATTGTGCATTACTTAGCAAACACACTGCTAGATATACAGTCCTTTAAATCAAAATACTGCCAGAGAGCATCTACATAGTCAAGTTTTATGAATAACTCTTACGAGAATTCGTTCTTTTCTAAATCCATTTTCAACACTCAGAACATTGTCTTAGCTAATATTGGCTGGGCCGTACTGGCACTGCTATACTTTTTGTTGTTTAGTGCCAAAGTTCCCGGAGCAGATGGCATAGAAAGCCGAGCCGAGTGGTATGTGATTGGCACAAATATTTTTGAAGCTTTAGCTTATTTGGGTGCCGGTATCTTATGCTTGAGGAACTGGCTGAGTCAGCAAATCGTCAGTGGCCGGAATGTTTGGCTCTTAATTGGGCTAGGTATGCTTTCCTATTTCATTGGGGGGATAATTTTCGGCTATACCGAAATAGTTTTAAAAGATGAACCGGATGTGTCTGTAGGCGATATATTTTTTGTACTTAGTTATCTATTACTTGGCGCAGGCATGATTTTAGCTGTGGCTTCCAGGCGAATCAATCTGGAAAAATGGCAGTGGCTAATTGTGTTAGCAATTGCAGTGTTCGGTAGTTTGTTAGCATGGTGGATTTCTATGCAACAGGAAACACCCTCAGAACTGCTAGTCGCTATTTTGAATTGGTTTTACGTAGTTAGCGATGTGGTTTTGTTAATTATTGCTACCACCCTGCTACTAGCCTTTTGGGGGGGAAGAGTTTCCCAGTCTTGGCGAATGATTGCAGCTGCGGCCTTTTCGCTTTACATTGCAGATATGTGGTTTAAATATGCCCAAGGCCCCAATTATCAAAGTGGAGAGATATTAGAAGTGTTTTGGGTGTTTAGTGGAGTGTTATTTGGTATGGGCGCTGTCTTAGAATATGACGCATCACTAAGACGAACGCGCCGTACCAGTGGACGAAAACGAGCTTAGTAAAGATTTTTGGTATCTACCGTGAGAAAATTAACAGATTCTGACAAGCAAGAAATTCTTAAGTTATATCGAGAAACTGCCGAAACAACCTCAACTTTGGCAGACCGCTATGGTGTGAGTAATTCGACAATTAGTCGTCTGCTCAAAAGCACTTTGCCAGAAGATGAGTATGAATACTTAGTCTCCTTAAAGCGGGCTGCGAGAACTCCTGAGGGTAGGGCGCAGGTAAACTACGAGCAGTTACCACTGCTGACTCAACCAGAGCCGGAGATAGAGGTTCCACCCATCGAAACCCCGCCTGTAGAAGTACCAAAGGTTGAGCCACTGCCACGTCGGGTAATTCATGTAGAACAGGAACTTTACTCAGAGGAAACGGCGGAGTCACTCGCTGCTAGTAGACGGGTGCGGCGACGCCCCTCGGCGACGGAAAAACCAAAGCTCCGAGTTACAGAGAAATTAGAAACTCCAGAGCCAAAGCTGCCGGAAATAGTCAGCATCCCCATCCCACCGCTAAAGAATGAGCATCCAGGAGCGGCTGTCATCGCGCAGATGCTGGGCGAAGATTTGCTAGATGAATCAGAGGATTTGGACGATTTAGAAGATGATGATTTAGAAGATGATGACTTTGAGGAAGAAGACTTTGATGATGATGACCTGGATGAGCAAAGACCTTTAGTTACAAGAAGAAGACCAGGTGAAGCATCAGTTGAAGTATTACCACTGTCGATAGCCAATTTGCCCAAAACTTGCTATTTGGTGATTGACCGTTCCTCGGAATTAATTACGCGACCTCTGAAGGACTTTGGTGATTTGGGACAAATTCCCAGCCTGGAAACCCAGCAAAGAACTCTGCCGGTGTTTGATAACCATCGCGTCGCCAAGCGTTTTTCTACTAAACGCGATCGCGTGATTAAAGTTCCTGATAGTAAAATGCTCCATAAGGCTCGGACTCATTTGCAAGCTAAGGGCATCACCCGACTGCTGATTGATGGTCAGGTCTATTCTTTGTCTGCGACGGTTTAGAGGTCATGGAAACACCTGCTGGCTATGATGTGGTATTGGTGACGGCTGGCAACATACAGGAGGCAGAAGCAATTGCAAATGCCCTTGTGGAAGCTAAACTCGCGGCTTGTGTGAGTCTGTTACCAATCCACTCAATTTACACCTGGCAAGGGGAACTGCATAAAGAGCAAGAATGGCAATTAGTGATTAAAACTGATTTGGCGCAATTTTCGGCAATGGAGGCCAAAATTAAAGAACTTCATTCCTATGAAGTGCCAGAAATTATTGCTTTACCAATTGTTGCCGGTTCTCAAGCCTACTTGCAGTGGATTTCTCAGCAAGTAAAAAGTAAAGAGTGAGGAGTTATGAAAATCATAACTCCTCACTCTTTGTAGAATTTAAAATTACAAACTAGTGGTCTGTCCCATTAAATTTGAAAGATTAAGAGAACGAACTGCAAAGGACGCAAAGAGCGCAAAGTTAAAAAATAAAGAAGAAAAATTTAAAAACTGATTCACCTATCAAAACTTTTGCGATAGCCCACGAGTAGTGTATCAAGCTAACAATGATTGGTAAATCAAATTTTTATTTCTCTCTTTTCCCTCTTACT
>NZ_JADEXF010000074.1 GCF_015207245.1 Nostoc cf. edaphicum LEGE 07299 | reverse complement strand
AGTTAATCAGTACTTGCCGCAAGCGTTTTTCATCAGTATGAATGCCCGTTGGTAAATCAGGATCGAGTTGGACGTAAAATGCGATCGCCTTTTGTTCTGCCCGGATGCGGGAAATTTCAGTCACACTATCTATAAAAGCAGGCAAGTAGAAATCAACAGGATACAATTCTAGTTTTCGGGCTTCTATTTTGGAGAGATCGAGGACATCATTAATTAGGGTTAAAAGATGAGAACCACATTGATAAATAATGCTGACTCCTTTACGTCCTTTCTCACTCAAAGATTCTGTGCGTTGGAGAATTTGTGTATAGCCAAGAATACCGTTAAGAGGTGTGCGTAGTTCATGACTCATATTGGCAAGAAATTCACTCTTGGCTTGGTTGGAGCTTTGAGCGACTTCTTCTGCTAGGCGTAGTTCTTTCTCGATGCGCTTGCGCTCGACAATTTCAGTTGAAAGCACTCGATTAATAACTTCTAACTGAGCAGGACTAGGTAGGCTTAGAGCTTGAGGCATGAGATAAAATAACGCAAATGCCGTATATATCGAAATAATGGCAGTTAAAGCTTTTAAAGTACCTGCAATCCAATAGTCTGGATGCCAAAGCGTCCAAATATCCATCAGGTGTCCAGTACCGCAGGCAATGATAAAAGCACCAAATAACAAAAAGACCCCATTAAAAGGAAGGTCTTTACGCTTGGAAATAAAATAAATCAGTAGGAAGGGAATAGAATAATAGGCTAGAGCGATCGTGGCATCAGAAATAATGTGGAGCCAAACTAATCCAGTTTGCCAAAGATAACAATGTCCGTGGGGAATAAAACCGTTGGAGTGAAAAGGGTAGTTGAAAAATGTCGGCATGATATTAGAGGTTGCGGGATTGGAGATATATACGCATAGCCCTAGTATTCCCAAAGTATCAAGTTACAAAGCGCGATCGCTACTTTTTCACATTCGTCTTTATCATTGCTTAAAGTACTAGCGTATCAATAAAATTTGGTGTCTTTTTTGCGTAAGCGTAGCCCGTTGTAGACATCGCACACAAAACTTACAATGTCATTGATAAAAAAATCTCAGCTTACCCAATCCCTGTATGATAAATATTAGAAACCTTTTGTAATTATTTGAAAAGTGGGACTATGGAGATTTTGACACTAGGTTGGGTATCGCTGTTGGTTGTGTTCACTTGGTCAATTGCAATGGTAGTGTGGGGACGTAACGGACTGTAGAGGTATTGTGGAAAGTCCATTCTTGAGTATTTTGGTTTTAGTTGCTGTAGTGCTGCTCGTAGTAGTCACTGGTGGTATTGGTTATTTGACCCTGGCAGATTGGCGCGATCGCCGTCGTCGAGAGGAAGAGAAACGCACCACCCGCAGCGCCACTCCCAAGCGGCGATAATTTTCTCGTAATTGAAAATCTTTATTGTAGGGACATGATATTATCGTGTCCCTACAGTATTTTGTATGACATTCCCAGGAAATAACTGTTACCTTTGCGATCGCAACGGGAATCATGAGATAGAAGACTTTCAATATTTAAAGTCCCACTGGGAATGGAAAACTCCTCTACTACTCAACCCATACAACCAAATTCACAACGGCAAGAATCTCATTCAGATGTGACATGCTCCTTGCGTCAGAATGAGCAACAAAAAGCCTTATCTGGAGTTATTGCCCGTATTCGGGAGTCTCTAGACATAGAAACTATCTTCAAAATTACAGTCACTGAAGTTCGCCAACTTCTGAAAACCGATCGGGTTGGCGTGTTTCGTTTTTATCCTGATTTGGCATGGGAAGGGGAATTTATCTATGAAGATGTGGCAACAGAATGGGATTCGGCACTAGCAGCCAAACTGCGCGACCACTGCTTTAGTGAGGAGTTTGCAGGACTGTATCAGCAAGGTCGAATTCGAGCAATAGCTGATATTTATCAAGTTAATGCCAGTGATTGCTACATCCAGATTCTGGAAAGATTCCAAGTACGTGCCAATATAATTGCCCCCTTGATCAAAGGTAAAGAGTTATGGGGATTGTTGTGTATTCATCAGTGTGGTAGCCCTCGACAATGGGAAGCATCAGAAATTGAGTTTGTGCAATTAATCGCCGAACATCTAGGAGTTGCTTTACAGCAAGCAGATTACCTAGAACAAGTAAAACTACAATCAGCAGAACTAGCACAAGCAAAAGCCAGAGAAAAAGCAGCCCAATGGCAGAAAACCATAGCCATCACCATTGAGAAAATTCGTCAGTCCCTAGATTTGGAAAGCATTTTCCACACAACCACCGTAGAACTTAGGCAGCTGCTAAATGCTGATCGCGTGGCTATCTATCGCTTCAATCCCGATTGGAGTGGTGAATTCGTGTTTGAATCAGTGGCAGAAGGTTGGGTTTCCCTCATAGAGCAACAGTCGCAACGGCCGGAATTGAAAGAGAATGTCAGCGAATGTAGTGCCAAAGATTTAGCTAAACCTCCAGTCGCTGATACCTATTTACAAGATACAGAGGGTGGGAACTTCACTCAGTGTGAAGTGTACCGAATTTGTAATGATATTTACAATTCAGGCTTTAGCGATTGCTACATTAAAATTTTAGAGATATATCAAGCAAGAGCTTATGCGATCGTTGCTATTTACCACGGTCAGAAGCTTTGGGGCTTGCTAGCAGCGTACCAAAATGCTGGTGCTCGTGATTGGCAAAAAGATGAGGTTTACTTACTTACCCAAGTGGGCACTCAACTAGGTGTGGCTTTGCAGCAAGCGGAATTTATCCAACAAATGCAGATCCAAGCAGCAGAGATCAGCAAAGCTGCTGAAAGACAAAGGGCGTTAGCGAACACTGTCGAAAAAATTCGTCAGTCTCTTGATATTGAAGCCATATTTAAAACCACTACTCAAGAAGTCCAACGACTATTAGAAGTGGAACGAGTCGCAATTTATCGCTTCTATCCTGATTGGAGTGGGGAATTTGTGGCTGATTCCATCGTTGATGGCTGGACACCAATTGTTAAGCCGCAGCCAGTAACAGAAGGCGTTCTTGTGCAAGGAAAACAAGCAGGTAAATATGCACGTAATGAAGTTTTTGTCCCAATTTCTCAGGGTGAAAAGCTGTGGGGATTGCTAGTAGCTTATCAAAACTCCCAGCCTCGTTATTGGCAAGATGAAGAAATCAACTTGCTAGCACAAGTTGGCGTTCAATTGGGGGTAGCATTACAGCAAGCTGAATCTTTGACACAGATGCAGATGCAAGCCCAAAAACTGGCTCAAGCGGCCGAACGAGAACGGAAAGCAGCTGAAAGGCAGAAGGCCCTAGCCGCAACGGTAGAGAAAATCCGCCACTCTCTTGATATTGACACCATCTTTGCGACCAGTACAGAAGAAGTCCGACGGCTATTGGAAGTTGACCGAGTAACAATCTATCGATTCGGAACTGATTGGAGTGGGAAATTTGTTGCTGAGTCTTTAGCCCAAGGTTGGACACCAGTAAAGGAAATTGTACCTGCGATATCTACGACGGGCTATGCCTACGCAAGTAATTACTTGCAAGAAACCCAAGGTGGGGATTTTGCTAATGGTAAAACTCTTGTTATTAAGGATATTTACAGCACCGATGAGTCTATTTCTTATATTGCCCTGATTAAACTAATGGAAGCTAGGGCATATATGATTGTGCCGATTTTTCAGGGTGAGAAACTTTGGGGATTGCTAGCAGCTTATCAAAATATCCAACCCCGTGATTGGCAAGAAGATGAGGTAGATTTGCTGATGCAGATTGGTACTCAGTTAGGGGTAGGACTTCAGCAAGCGGAATTACTCGAACAAACTCAATGTCAAAAAGAAGAACTGACCCAGACTCTTAAAGAATTACAGCACACTCAGAGCCAGTTAATTCAAAGTGAGAAAATGGCAGGCTTAGGGCAGTTAGTTGCTGGCGTAGCACATGAAATTAATAACCCGATTAGTTTCATTTATGGGAATATCACTTATGTTACTGAACATACCGAAAATTTATTTAAATTACTGCGCCTTTATCAAAAACAGTATCCTAAAGCAACAGGAGAAATTCAAAAGCAAGTAGCAGCACTAGATTTAGATTTCATTAATGATGACTTGCCCAAAATTCTGACTTCAATGAAGATAGGCGCAGAGCGGATCTCTCAATTAGTCTTGTCGTTACGAAGTTTTTCTCGACTTGACGAAGCAGGAATGAAGCCCGTTGACCTTCATGAAGGTATTGACAGTACTTTGCTAATTTTACAACATCGACTGCAACCAGAAACTAATTCTTTTGCGATTGAGGTAGTTAAACAATATGGTGAATTACCTCCAGTAGTCTGCTATGCAGCCCAGATGAATCAGGTATTTATGAATATTCTCAATAATGCAATCGATGCACTGGAAAACTCAGCAACTAGTGGAAAAAGAATTGACAATCCTAAAATTTGGATACGTACAAAAGTCATAGAAGCGAATACTGTTCTGATTTGGATTGCTGACAATGGTTGTGGGATTCCAGAGATTGTGCGACCGCGCATTTTTGAACCTTTCTTTACCACTAAACAACCTGGACAAGGTACTGGTTTGGGGTTATCTATTAGTTACCAAATTATTGTAGAAAAACACGGCGGTACTATCAAATGTGTTTCTGAACCTGCTAATGGTTGTGAGTTCTGGATACAAATTCCGATGAAACGGATAGTTAGTTAAGAAAGCAATCAGGCGATGCCTTCTCTACGAGAGGCTACGCCTTTTTTAACGAATCACTCCAGGCGCAGAGGACACAGAGGATGAAGAGAGCGATCGCAGCTTGGTTGCGTAGTCCTGGTTATAAGGAGATAAGGAGACAACAGGTGATCGCTCTTTTTAACGAACCACAGAGGCGCAGAGAACGCAGAGGAAGGAAGAAGAGGGCGATGCCTGCGGTGCGCTTTCCTCTAAGCATTTCAATAAAAGTTAGCGATCGCTTTTTTATCTTACGCAATAGGCGCACTCGATTAGGAACCGATTCTTGATCAGTTCAATACCATGTAAGCATCGGGACGTTCTCAGTAAACTAAAATAGCTATTCACGCTAAAATATAATATGACTACCAGCGCTAAAACTGATTAATATCTACTCGTGTTTTTAAATTATCTACTTGCAAGTTATTTATGAACAATAATCAATCGCTCACACCAAAATCATCAATTACACCCCGCACTGAACTATTATTAGAAATTCAACAAATTCCAGAAGAATATGTACCAGAATTACTACAAATTGTCCGTCTATTTCGTCAAAGTGTGACAATGAAACAGACATCATTAAATAACTGGGAAGATGCTATTCATGAAATTAATCAGAGTGATGCTGTCAAACAACAAGAAAGGAAAACAAACATCAAAAAAATATTTGAGTCATGGAATGAGTTAGATGAAGAACAAGAACAACAAGAAACCTTAGAAATTATTGAATCTATGAAAGGTATTTCTATTTAAAACAGGATAAGTAAGGTTATTATCTTAAATTCTGCACCTGTGGGATTAATTACTAATCCAAAAGCAACGCCTCTAGCTGTGCAATATCAAGAATGGTTTTATACGCTATTTGAAAGAGGATATGGAGTAATTTTACCAGAAATTATAGATTATGAAATTAGACGGGAATTATTAAGGGCAAATAAATTATCAGGAATTAGAAAACTTAATCAACTAAAGTCAGAAATTATCTATCTTCCTATTACAACAGAAGTGATGTTGAAAGTAGCAGAGTTATGGGCACAAGTCAGAAATCAAGGTAAATCGACAGCAGATAATAAAGCTTTAGATGGTGATGTAATTTTGGCGTCTCAATCTATTTTAGTTGCTAATTATGGGCATGAGGTTATTATTGCCACAAGCAACGAAAAACATCTATCTATTTTTATTGATGCTAGAGAATGGCAAGAAATTTAGAATGTGAAGTGCGCGATCGCTATTTTTAACGAACCACAGAGACGCAGAGTACACAGAGGAAGAAGAGAGCGATACCTTTGGCGGGCTTTGCCTACGCATTGTGGAGATTTTTCAGGCGATCGCTTATTATAATTTCACTAGCACTAGTAATATAAGTTGCTCTATGAATTAATATGGAAACTAAAGAAATTCTCCAAGCACTCCCAAACCTGAGCATAAGCGATCGCCTGAAGGTAGCTGAGTCAGCGCTGCAATTAGTTCTTCAAGAAAAACACTCACTTACCAAAGATGAGCAAAAACGCCAATTAACACTAGCGGCAGTGACAGCTATTGCAGATTATGCACCTGGTAGTGAATTAGATATATTCTCTGACTTAGAGGGAGAAAACTTTTGCCATTATCCAGATGAAGACTTCTACAACTCAGAGAATTAGGAGACAACAAATGACCATACAGCTACAATTGAAACCAGAAATAGAGGCTCGTCTCATTGCTGAAGCTGCTGCACAAGGTTTATCGGTAGAAGCTTATCTTGCATCTCTCATTGAAAACAGTTTAATGAGCCATGAAGAAAGTTTTTTTTATCAAGTATCAACTCAGCAAGAATGGGAAGCTATATTAACAGATTTAATAAATAGTCCTGCTTTTTCTTTAGCGCCACCACTTTCAGACGCAGCGATTAGTCGAGAGAATATTTACACCAGAGAAGATGAAATGTTATGAGCTATTTGGTGGATACTAATATTTTGCTGCGTTTGGTGCAGAAGAATAGCTCAATGCACTTTGATACTCAAAGAGCCATATTGATACTTAAGAGACAAGGGGAACTATTATATATAATTCCACAGAATCTCATTGAGTTTTGGGCTGTTGCTACAAGACCAATTAATAGTAATGGTTTAGGTTTATCCACGGCTCAAGCAGTAGAAGAAACTGATAAACTTAAGAAGATATTTATACTACACCTTGATATACCTGCTATTTTTGGTGAATGGGAATCTCTAATTATTAAATACCAAGTCATGGGAAAACAGGTGCATGATGCACGTTTAGTTGCAGCGATGATAACACACCAGATTACACATCTACTTACATTTAATATTGATGATTTTAAACGTTTTTCTGAAATTGTAGTTGTTGATCCACGCAGTATTACACCACAATCTTAATTATATTGCTAGAGCGATCGCACTGTGGAGATTTGGCGATCGCTCTTTTAACGAACCATAGAGGTGCAGAGTACACAGAGAGAGGAAGAAGAGAGCGATCGCACTGTAGAGATTTAGCGATCGCTCTTTTTAACGAACCACAGAGACACAGAGAACACAGAGGATGAAGAGGGGCGATCGTATGGTGGAGTTTTGCAGGTGATCGCTTCTTAAAAAATTTGGAAGGGCGTTAGGTTAGCTTACCATTCACATAGCATCTCATAAAAAAGGTATTGCCTTTTTTATAGACAATCCGTACAAGTACAGAGGACAAAGAGGAAAAAAGACAAGTAATCTCGTAGCGGTAAGTGAGCAGTTTGACAAATTTTATATGTTATCAGACTTCAACATTGTTTTTATATTCATATCTTTTCTTTCTATTCTGTACTTATCTCATTTAAATGATACTAAAGTTAAAAATTTAATGTTAAAAGCTATATGTATCGCATTTCTATCATTATCACTTTTATTTTTACTCTCTAATGAATGTTTCCAAGATATTAATGATAAGGGAAATTGCACACTACGGATATTTGTTGAATGTAAATCTTTTATAGATGAGAAAGCTCCGTTTGTACCAAAAATTACAAATTGTAGAAACATAATAACTAATAAAATTCTTCATACGTTTGTGGACGACTAATTTAATTATTTGTACTTTAAGCAACATAAATTTATAGATTGCAAAACTACTGTTGATACTCCCCTAAGTGCTACCAAAAAAGCTTGCCTTAGAAGCATTACAAGCTCCAAGGCAAGCTAACTCTAAATTATTGTTGGTTCGTTAAAGTTGCTTCACTTCCGAAACCAACTTTGCCACCATATCCTTCGCACTACCAAAAAGCATCGTAGTTTTATCCTTGTAGAACAACTCATTATCTACACCGGCAAAACCCGTACTCATCCCGCGCTTAATTACAATCGTCTGCTTCGCCCGATCTACTTCCAAAATCGGCATACCATAAATCGGGCTATTTTTATCACTCCGCGCCGCCGGATTTACCACATCATTTGCCCCAATTATTAAAGCCACATCCGCTTGATCAAACTGGGGATTAATATCATCCATGTCGTACAACTGGGTATAAGGCACATTTGCCTCCGCCAATAACACATTCATGTGCCCCGGCATTCTCCCAGCAACGGGGTGAATGGCATACTTGACATCAACACCCATTTTTTCTAACTGATCTGACAATTCCCGAACGCTATGTTGCGCTTGGGCAACTGCCATACCATAACCGGGCACAATTACCACAGAACGGGCATAACCCAACATCATCGCCCCTTCTTCAGGATCGATGCTGCGGACGCTTTGATCGGTTGCACCACCACTAGCAGCACCACCACCAGAACTAGAACCTGTACCAAAAGCGCTGAACAGCACACTAAATAAGGAGCGGTTCATCGCCTTACACATAATCTCGGTGAGGATTAAGCCAGATGCTCCTACCAAAGCACCAGCGATGATTAACATATTGTTCATCACCACGAATCCAGCCGCCGCCGCCGCCACACCTGACAACGAGTTCAACAGCGAGATTACTACTGGCATATCGCCGCCACCGATGGGAATGACGAACATCACACCCAGCACCAATGAAACGCCAACCACTCCCAAGAATATGGGTAAGCTATCTGGTGTGATGATTAAGTAGGCACTACCTACTATATAAGCACCCAGAAGCAAGAGGTTAAATGGTTGCTGGAATGGAAATGTAATCGGAGAACCGCTAATTAAACCTTGCAATTTGGCAAAGGCTAAAAAACTACCGGTGAAGGTAACACCACCGATTAACACATCCAACAGCATGGAAATGTTGACATCTAGGGGTATCGGCTGAGAACTATCTAATAACCGCCAGAATTCGGCAACGGCTACTAATGCAGAAGCCGCACCGCCCAAACCGTTGAGTAAACCCACCATTTGGGGCATTTCGGTCATTTGGACTTTGTAGGCAACGATCGCACCAATTCCCGATCCAATCGCCAAGCCCAACAATATCATCTCGTAGTTC
>NZ_JADEXF010000073.1 GCF_015207245.1 Nostoc cf. edaphicum LEGE 07299 | reverse complement strand
TCAGCACAGACCACAAAGTTATCGGTATTCAGTATATTGTTACCGCTTTCATTCTCTTTTTAGTTGGTGGCATATTTGCAATGATCATTCGTGGGGAATTGATTACCCCAGAATCAGACTTAGTTGACCGTAGTGTTTATAATGCAATGTTCACCATGCACGGCACTGTGATGCTATTTGGATGGACATTCCCCATACTTACAGGTTTTGCTAACTATCTTGTACCTCTGATGATTGGGGCGCGAGATATGGCGTTTCCTAGACTGAATGCTGTTGCCTTCTGGATGATACCGATCGCTGCTATCCTACTGATGGCCAGTTTCTTTGTACCCGGTGGGCCAGCGCAAGCCGGTTGGTGGTCATACCCTCCCGTCAGCTTGCAAAACCCGACAGGAAACTTAATCAATGGTGAAGTAATCTGGCTTCTAGCAGTGGCAATATCAGGTGTTTCCTCAATTATGGGGGCGATTAACTTTGTCACCACGATTGTTAAGATGCGCGCACCTGGGATGACACCCTTCCGTACACCCATCTTTGTTTGGAACGTATTCAGTGCCCAGATTATCCAACTGTTTGGACTACCTGTCTTAACAGCAGGTGCAGTCATGCTTTTACTCGACTTAACAGTTGGAACTAGCTTTTTTGACCCTGCCAAGGGAGGCGACCCAGTTTTATTTCAGCACTTTTTCTGGTTCTACTCTCACCCTGCTGTTTACGTAATCATTTTGCCGGTCTTTGGAGTTTTTTCAGAGATATTTCCTGTTTTTGCTCGTAAACCTCTGTTTGGCTATAAGATTGTCGCCATTTCATCACTCCTGATTGCTGGAGTTAGCGGTATAGTCTGGGTACACCATTTATACGTCAGTGGTACTCCAGGCTGGATGCGGCTGTTTTTCATGCTCACAACAATGTTCGTTTCTGTCCCCACTGGCATTAAGGTGTTTGCCTGGACTGCAACGATTTGGGGTGGCAAGCTACGATTTGATACACCAATGCTGTTTGCGTTTGGTGCATTAATATTGTTTGTATTTGCAGGTATCACTGGCATCACCCTCTCTTCTGTTCCTATTGATGTCCATGTCAACAACACTTACTATGTGGTGGGTCACTTCCACTATGTTCTGTACGGTACAGTCACGATGGGGATGTTTGCTGCTATTTACTTCTGGTTCCCCAAGATGACTGGACGTATGTATTACGAAGGCTTGGGCAAGTTGCATTTCTGGCTGGCGTTCATTGGCACTAACCTCAACTTCTTCCCAATGCACCCACTAGGATTACAGGGAATGTTGCGTCGAGTTTCTTCTTATGCCCCAGAGTATGAATTTTGGAATATTATCGCCAGTATCGGAGGATTTTTGCTAGGTGTATCCACTTTGCCCTTTATTCTGAATATTATTGGTTCTTGGATACATGACAAGCAAGCACCGAAGAATCCTTGGCGAGCAATTGGACTGGAGTGGTTAGTTTCTTCACCACCTCCTGTTGAGAACTTTGAGGAAATTCCAGTTGTTGTGGGTGAACCCTACGGATATGGGAAATCTGAACCGTTGGTAGCCGAGCATTAGAGAGCAGGCCAAATGTTTGATTTGATTTTAAACGCAAAGGTACGCAGAGGTTCGCGCAGAGGGACGCAGAGAGTTTGGGGTGAGGTATTGATCGCATTTTCTCTGTGCCTCTGCGTGAGATAAATATATAGGAGTTTCAAGCAATGGATAGTTCCATCAATCCCTCACACGAGCATACCCATGATGAAGAAGGCAGCAAGATGTTCGGCTTCATTGTCTTCTTGCTGTCAGAGACTTTCATTTTCCTCGGTTTTTTTACAGCATATATTGTCTATAAAACAGCAAATCCTGACTGGCTACCAACTGGTGTTTCTGGACTGGAAGTTAGAGATCCGGCAATTAATACGGTAATTCTTGTTTCTAGTAGCTTTGTCATCTACTTGGCAGAACGCGCCCTTGCACGCCACGACTTGATAACATTTCGCCAGTTTCTAATGCTTTCGATCGCAATGGGAAGTTACTTTTTAGTCGGGCAAGCGATCGAGTGGAGCCATCTTTCTTTTGGCTTTACTACAGGTGTTTTTGGTGGAATGTTTTACTTACTGACAGGTTTCCACGGTTTGCACGTTCTTACTGGCATTTTATTACAGATACTTGTTTTTGGTCGCTCTTTCATTCCTGGTAACTACGACACAGGTCATTTTGGTGTAAATGCCACTTCTATTTTCTGGCACTTTGTTGATGTCATCTGGATTGTTTTGTTTGTCCTGATTTATGTCTGGCAATGACACTTTGTTGTTAGCCACTTATTGGGCTGCTGGTTATGCAACACCCTTCACTTTGCTCTTGGACAAACTTCAAACGCTAACTCGTGTCGATAAAAACACACGTTAAACTCTGCAAAAAAGTTCATGTGTCCCAGTATTATAGGTGTATCTTTCGATTGAGTCCAGGCAAATGCAAGCAAAATAGGCGAGAACGGAGCAACTTCACCAGACAGCACTAAGCCTCGTGCCTCATTAAGAGCCAAATTCCCACTCAACTGAATAGGGACGGTCTGCTCTTGCCAAACTGCTCCTAACTGTAAGCCAATTTCGTAAGGTAGAACATTAACACTCGCACCTGTATCTAACAGCGCGATCGCTTCTGTAGAAAGACTTCTGTTGGTAAGGGTTAAGGGCAAATATGGCATAACGCTCGATCGCCCTTGACTATCAGTTCGCTCTGTGAACAGAAAGCGATGGTCATCAAGCATTGGTGGCTCCCTGTGCTGCCACTAGCAGGTCTGACAATGCTTGAATTGCTTCAGGATCTGCTTGAGGAGACCAGACAACTCCTTGAGTTGATGCCAGTTGATTTAGAAGTGCTTTCGTTGCATCACTCTCCTCAGTCTCTTCTAAGCTGTATCCTTCTTCTTTCGCAACTGCAAGAAGGAGAAAGTGGATTAGTCGAAGTTTATCTTCATGGGATAGTTGACCGACGGTTGGTAAAATTTCGCCCAGAGTCATATTGCTTATTTTGAGATGATATACGTTTAGTTTAGCTCAGTCACCATCAGCACTTTTCCACTGAGTTAAGGAGGCGATGCCTCCGCTAACGCTGCTATTCTTAAATCCATTGTGGAGACATGAACACGTTGCGATCGCAGTTGATTAAAAACTGCGATCGCTCCAGCATTAAATAATAAAACAGGAGCCGTTACCAAAAGAAAAAAGAATTTGCAATAGCAGAGCATATTCACGAATAATGTTAGCATTCGTCCGCGCACAATTGCTGAAGTGATGAGTGCCAAGCACCTGAGAAATTGGTTGCCTTGATTTGTTCAAAATTGCCTAATTAATTTGATTAAAATCCCAAAGGCGCATTATATGCCCTTGGAATAATGAAATCACGAACCATCTTAGGACATACCATAAGGGTTGTATTTTGCAACTAAACCAACAGATTTTAAGCAACTATACGATTTATGCTCGACAATGTACTCTTCTAGCTTAAAAACTTATGCCAGTCGTATTTAATGTAGTAGATGTTGAAGACAAAGAGCATTACTTGAACTATGAAGAGATAGAGGAAACAAAGGTCGCTGATGAAGGATTACGCAACGATGATTACCTCGATGCTCAATGCTTTTTTGTACTCCTCAAAAATGGAGATATACTACTTCTAGAAATGGCTAGACAAAACCAAGTAAGTAAAAACTTCCTTTACCGCTTACTGATGCCAGGAGAATAGTCTCCTTTAATATCTAGGGCTGCCTGGATGCCGACCGTTGCTATTCTTAAATCCATCGTGGACACACAAAGCTGTTGTGATCGCAGTCTTTGATGAACTGCGATCGCTCCAGCATCAAATGATAAACACACGAGCCATTGCGAAAAGAAGGAAGAATTTCCAACAGCAGAGCATACGAATCATGTCAGCATCTTGTCAACAATCCTTCTCATCATGCCAATTGTCTGGAAAACAACATAAATGGTTGATTTCCTACTCAATCTTGCTTATACTTCCCAATGTAAACTTTACTTGCCATAGTAAAGAATATTGGCACACAGATTGGTAGGAGAGTGCAATGATCAATCATCGGGCTGTGCGCGATGGGTGTTTGGTAAGTTTCCTGGCGATTCTTTGCATCGGCTTTGCTAATAATCTAGTCAACCAAGAGCCAATTCTTGGACAGTCCCCAGCCAAGAAAGATGTGATCGTGGCGATGACAACGAGTATTGAGGATAGCGGGCTGCTAGATGATTTAGTTCCGGCGATTGAAAAGAAAACAGGATATAAACTCAAAAAAGTTGCAGTCGGCACGGGACAAGCTTTGGCTATGGCTGAAAAAGGTGAGGTTGACGCGCTATTCGTCAATTCACCTAAAGCCGAACGCAAAGTTTTGTCAGATGGTGCGGTAATTAATCGCCACTTGGTAATGCACAATGACTTTGTGATTGTCGGCCCAGATACTGACAAGGCAAAGATCCGAGGTAAAAAGAATGCTGTGGAGGCATTCTCCCTGATTGCCAAAAATCAAGCATTATTTGTATCGCGGGGTGATGACTCAGGTACTAACAAACTAGAAAAAGATTTATGGCAACAGGCAAATATCACACCATCTGGCACTTGGTATCAGCAAACAGGTTCAGGAATGGCGCAAACTTTGCAAGTCGCTAACCAAAAACTAGGATATACCTTAGCAGATCGGGCGACATACATATTTCAGAAGAAAAACCTGTCTTTACCTGTACTGGTGCAGGGAGACAAGAAACTGTTAAATCTCTACCATGTCATGGAAGGAAATTCTCAGAAATTCCCCAGAGTGAATAGTGCAGGAGCTAAAGCGTTTATTAATTTTGTCTTATCTCCTGAAGGACAGACAATAATTGCAGCCCACGGGAAAAAAGAGTTCGGACAACCGCTATTTTATGTTGATGCCGGTAAAACGGAGAAAGATTACGGCTTTTAGACAAACTTGAGCATCAGATCGTTAAGGGTTGCTTTACTGCATATTTGAGTATTCTTTCCCAATTTTTAAGAGAGTTGTATTTGTGAATACAATCATCGAAGGAGCTTTCAAAGCTTTTGAGCTATTAAGCAGTGGCGATAGTGACGTTTTCCAAGTCATGACGATGACATTGTTCGTATCTGGAACAGCTACAGCCATTAGCGTTTTACTGGGACTACCATTAGGACTGTGGCTAGCATTAGTAGATTTCGTTGGCAAGCAAACTCTGACTAGTTTAATTAACTTCGGTATGGGATTGCCACCTGTCGTAGTCGGTTTATTCGTCAGTCTGTTTTTGTGGCGATCTGGCCCGTTAGGAAATCTGGATTTGATGTACACGCCTACAGCTATGATCGTAGCCGAAGCCATCATTGCTTTTCCAATTGTAGCTGGCTTCAGTTTTGCGGCAATTATCAGTATTAATCCGAAACTACGCTGGCGACTGTTATCAATGGGGGCGACACAGTGGCAAGTCAACTGGTTGCTAATCAAGGAAGCACGGTTAGGGTTAATGGCTGCAATCATGGCTGGTTTTGGTCGCGTCATCTCGGAAGTTGGTGCATCTATGATGGTGGGCGGCAATATCAAGGGGCAGACAAGAGTCCTAACTACAGCGATCGTTTTGGAAGTAGGGAAAGGAAATTACGATGTTGCAATGGCGATCGCATACATTCTCCTGATCATCACATACACCGTTATTGTGTTGCTGACTATCTTACAGCATGACAAGAAAATTCTATGAGTACTAACGAATATGTCCTGAATATGCGACAGGTTAGCGTTGATAGCAAAACACGTAAAAATATCCTGTCAATTGAAAATTTTGCAGTCCGTCCAGGAGAATTGGTCGCAGTGCTTGGCCCCAATGGCGCTGGTAAAAGCACTTTGTTAAGAACAATCAATCTCTTGCAACCTTACCGTGGTGAGATGCAATTATTTGGACAGGATGTCCGCAATGCTAATAAAACATTGTTGCGTCGTCGTTCGGCTTTGGTATTTCAAGAAACCTTACTACTGGATGACACTGTTTTTAATAATGTTGCCAAGGTATTAAAGTTTCGCGGAACACCAACACACAAGATTAAGCAAACGGTACATACCGCACTTGCAACTTTTGGCTGTGAACACCTGGCAAATCAGTCAGCTCGTTCTCTGTCCGGTGGTGAAGCCAAACGAGTTTGTATTGCCTGCGGTTTAGTTGCTGATTCCGAATTGCTGCTTTTGGATGAGCCTTCTGCCTCTTTAGATGTGGGAATACGTCCCCAGATGATCGAGAAAATTAGACAATGGGCGCAAGCGAGGGGATCAGCAGTCATATTAGTCAGTCATAATTTTACAGATATACTGCATTTTGCTGATCGAGCGATCGCTTTATTTGACGGCTGTATTATACAGGATGATAACTTGGAAACTATCATCCGCCGACCAGCTAACGAGCAACTTGCAAGATTAGTAGGAATAGATAATATTATTCCGTGCCATGTAGAACGGAGTAGCCGTGAGAGTTTTATCAAACTTGCAAACGGGATAAAGTTTTTATATGCTGGGGAAATCACAAAACCAATTACTGCATGTTGTTTATCTGCTGATACTTTCAATCTTTACGATGCAAGTTCTTCAATGCGGCATAAACTATGTTCGGTAATTATTGAAGGGCTAGTAGAACGGGTTTTAAATGGTATTGGGATTTGTAGTATTTGGGTTAAGGTGGGAGAACAAACTTTAATTGCCAGAGTGCCTCGAAATCATATATTCGGCAATATATATCCCCATGAAATGATTCAGCTGGCATTCAATCCTAAAGATGCACATTTTGTTTAGAACAATAGACGGTTTTATACTAGAAATAGCGGTATAAATAAGAATTTAGTCAGTCAAATTAGCAAAATACTCTAAAATTTTACACATGGCAGTATTTATATTACTAAAATCATCATTCCGTGCAAGCATTTCTTCGGGTTTCTGAATATATTTACCTGTAACTAGTTCCGAGGCGCAATTGTCAATAATTTGCCGAACGCTGTCTTGAGTTGATTCTAGGTGAAATTGTAAACCTAATACTCTATCTCCATAAATAAAAGCTTGATTTGCACATACTTCACTAGAAGCTAGTCGTACAGCACCCGGTGGTAAATCAAAAGTATCGCCATGCCAATGAAACACAGTGAAAGTTGCAGGTAATGAAGCAAACACCGGATAACTTTGTGCTTCTGTTGTCATTTGAATCGGATACCAACCTATTTCTTTTTCCTGACCTTTGTAAACCTTGGAACCTAAAACATCAGCGATTAGCTGCGAACCAAGACAAATGCCAATAACTATCTTATTCTTTTTGATTGCTTCTTCAATAAAATGTTTTTCCAAAGTCAACCAAGGATACTTATCATCCTCATAGACATTCATCGGCCCGCCCATTACTATCAACCAATCTAGGTTATCAACAGATGGCAAACTGTCACCGTTATAAAACTTAGTTACGGAGAGAATATGATCTTTCTTTGTCAACCAGTGTTCAATACTAGCAAGTCCTTCAAATGGCACATGTTGTAAGTAATGAATTCTCATCCCTGATTGCTCCGAACTTAGTTGCAGTGTGATTTTTTACATTAAATCATATAATAGACTTCATTTCAGGAGTGCTGTACATGGATAGCGGGGCGTTTAGCCTGTGCGATTATTGCTTTTTTACTCAGCACTTAGCACTGTTTCAGTAACGCCGGATTTTGATGCAGTCTGGATTAACGTTGCCGCCACTTTTTTCGCCTGTGAAGCGGTTGACCAACTTCCTTCCATCATCGCAACCACGATCGCACCTTGCACCAACAGAAGCAGTTGCCTAGCTAACTGTTCCGGTGATGAAACTTCTGCGGCTTGAGCTAGGCTTTTGATATAGCGGTAAATCGATTGTTGATGCTCCAATGCCACTCGATGTCCAGGATGGTCAGCATTGGCTAGTTCCACTGAAGCATTAATGAATGCACAACCTCGGAAATCTGGGCCCTCAAACCATTCCCGCAGGGCATCAAATATTGCCAATAGTTGTTGGGATGGGTTAGAAGCTCGTTGCTCAATCGTGGTTTTGAGCCATTCACACCATTGTTCATCCTGTTGTCGCAGCCACGCTTCAATCAATGCATCCTTTGACTTGAAATGATTGTAGAGCGACATTTTAGCAACGCCAGATTCCGCAACGATTCTGTCAATACCGACATTGCGAATTCCCTCTCGATAAAACAAGCCTGATGCTGTACTTAGAATGCGATCGCGAACAGATTTACGGATTGTTTTCGGTTTAGTCATTTTAAACACCAGGTTATTTAATTAATCTGGAAGTTCAACAAGAAAGGCAGAGGGCAGAAGGCAGGAGGCAGAAGGAATACTGTTTTGCGCTAAAGCCCGTGATCGCTAGGGAACAAGGGTCTGAGTCCCCCACCATAATCTCGGATTTGGTGGCCAAGAATTGAGCGGGGTTAAAGCCCCGTTCAAATTCTTCCCTTCTGCCTTCTGCCCTCTGCCTCCTGCCTTCTTTACTTAAGTTTGTTTTACCCAATTGGTTAAATAGCAAATCATATTATTTATCGATTGCTTATTCTATTTTTTCATTCGCCAAAGCTTCGATTCTTTCTGAGGATTTAAGAAAACACTATCTGTAAATAATAAAAGGTTTATCCCAAAAGTGATTGATGAACTGCAAGCAGACCAAAGTCCCCCCGAACTTCAGAACTGCTACCGATCAACTACTTCCACAATCCTCCAGAAACTTGTGGAGCAAGACCATCAGTTCATCAAACAATTGGTTAACTTATGGGATTTGGTTTCATCACTACAGCGCAAGTGCTTGGAGATCCTTTGTGCGTGAAGTGGTTTAGATTCCCTATAAATCAAGAATATCATACATCTGGCCAATTTACTTGCGCTGAGGAATTAATTTACAAAGAGTATTCGTGGTTACAATTAGTCATCATATCGAGAGCTTCAAACCCGATAATTGCGTTATTCTGTTGTTGAAAGTTGAGAAAATATCGTCGATTTCTCCTTGGTGACATATCTATAGTCAGGACAGAAAGTAAATCATTTATCTCTTCACTTCCAGTTAGAATAGTCTGTCTATTCTCTTGACTAAAAGTCTTATATATAAAAGGATTGCGGCTGCTTAAAATCTATACAG
>NZ_JADEXF010000072.1 GCF_015207245.1 Nostoc cf. edaphicum LEGE 07299 | reverse complement strand
ATGATGTACCTCATGTGATTAAGAAAGCTATAGCTTGCTACGTGCAGTAAACCTGTAGGCATGAGACTACAGCCTAAGCCAAAAGGGATAAAAAATTAAATGATAGAGTATCAAATATTGATTCTTCCTCTATCATTTATAGACAAGTTAGTAAATCAGTAAAGCACATCTGCAATATTTATTTACAACGTGTCCTATTGAAAGGGTATCTCAGTATATCCAAAATTTAGGTTACTTTTCAGTTGGAAGGTAAAATCAGGATTCAAAGTTATGATTACACGATTTATCTGTTTCAGTATGAACAAAAAATGGGCGGTCAAGCGAATCACTATAAACCTGGCATCAAATGAAGCCAAAAACCTTGAAAAATATTGTGAACAGACAGGCAGACCAGCAACGGATGTAATTAGAGAACTTATTCGAGCCTTGCCACTGACGAAATAAAAGTAGATTTGCAAACAATTTTACCTTGGTTAATTTTCAAGATATAAGCATTAGAATTTGGTTTAATTGGAGGTCTTAAATTTAGAAGTAATTTTTTGTAATGATTCAGAGGAATGTAAAAATTTAGTTTCTGGCGTGCTGCGCCCATTTACGACAGGCGCAACGCGCCGAAAAGAAGATGACACGATCGCTATTAATGAGTTGCACAATGAGGAGTGAGAGAATATTTTTTTGGTTCGGTGACTATTCTTATTCTGTCGTCACTTCGTCAGAAAATAATCTCTAGCCCATGTTGTTTCAAATTTTTGCAACAAACAACAGCATTGAGGTAGCAAATATACAGCCGTCAGCATCTAATCTGTGATTACTGCTTTTGCAATTACTCACGTCAAAGTAAAATTGGAAATTTTTGTCCAAATCTGCAACACCTTCTACTTCAGCTACAACTCTTCTGGACTAACGCTTTTCAGACTTGGCGTCAACGTTCAACAGGTCAAGGCAAAGCTTGAATGAGTTCTCGAATCACGTCTATTGGTAGTTTGCCTGTTTGTTCACAATACTTTTCAAGGTTTTGGGCTTCATCTGATGCCAAGTTTACAGTGATTCGCTTAAGCGCTCTTTTTTGGCTGGAGGTTGTCAAACTAGGAAATTTAAGTGCAGCAGTTTTATTCATTGATTGATAAGCTAGATATATACAAACTTTCTTTATCAAGATTGCCAATTCTGAGCTATCTTTACCAGTGAAAATCGAGATTTTGAGATTGAACTTAAGCTTTACGCCCCAAAAGTATTACGGAAAACACGAGGTATTAAATAACTAATACATACGTAGTAATTCTCCCATTAGCAAGTGCAACAAATAAACTTTCGGCTGAAGAGATGATATTAGCAATGCCCTACAGCCCAGGTAGCCTTTCCTTTTGAGCAGCAGCGTTGAATTACTGAGATCAGTGGATATATGACGTAGTTTTTGCTACCTATAATAGGTAATATACCTGTTTTAAATCCTCAGCAACATGAGATTATTCGTTTGTTATGGCTATTACCCCATATCCATAGCAACCTAGTAGATAATTCCTTTTAATAAAAAGTGATTAAACGAACAGTGAGTTAATACATGACTTTACAGAATTGGAGACGTAAGCGTGGCGTTGCACTTACTACTAAGGGTTTACAAAAAATTAAAGAAGCAAAGCATCAGTCAGAAGCAAAAGAAAATTTTGGAAATAGATACACTCTTGAAGAAATGAGTGTACGTTCTGGTTTATATTCCGCCACCATCTCGAAAGTATTGAATCGGGAAGGAGGAGTTGACAAACAGACTATTGAGAAGCTTTTTTCAGTTTTTAACTTAAAAATAGATAAAAGTGACTATTCAAGCTCAAATACTCGTCTAGATTGGGGAGAAGCTATTTTTAACTCAACTTTTTACGGGCGTATAGAAGAACTGATTACACTAGAGAAATGGATTCTCAATGAACACTGCCAATTGGTTGCACTATTGGGAATAGGGGGTATTGGAAAAACAGCACTGTCTGTAAAGTTTGCTCAAAAAATTCAGGACAACTTTGAGTATGTGATCTGGCGATCGCTACGAGAAGCACCGCCTGTTAAAATTATCCTGGGTAACTTAATCCAATTTCTATCTGACGAACAGGAAACAGAAAGTAACTTACCAGAAAGTTTTAGCGATCGCGTATCGCGACTACTTTATTATTTACAAAATAATCGCTGTTTAGTGATCCTTGATAATGCAGAATCAATTCTCCGCAGTGGTAGCCGCGCCGGACTTTATCGAGAAGGGTATGAGGAATATGGTGAGCTTTTAAGACGAGTGGGAGAAGCAACTCACCAAAGCTGCTTAGTGCTGACTAGTCGTGAAAAACCCAGAGAAATAGCATTCTTAGAAGGACAAACACTACCTGTTCGCTCATTGCCACTGAGTGGATTAAAGGTGGCGGAAGGGCAAGAAATTTTAAAACTCAAGGGACTATCGGCGGCAGAAAATGAATGGAAAGTAATGATTGAACGTTACGCAGGCAATCCATTAGCCTTAAAGATAGTTGCCACGACCATTCAAGATGTTTTTGATGGTAATGTGACTGGATTTTTGCAACAAGACACGGCTGTCTTTGGAGACATTCGCGATATCTTAGAGCAGCAGTTTGAGCGCTTGTCAGATTTAGAAAAGGAAATAATGTATTGGCTAGCGATTAATCGGGAGTCGATCGCACTGTCAGAATTGCGAGATGACATTATATCACCAGTACCACAAGCAAAATTACTAGAAGCTCTGGAATCTTTAGGAAGGCGATCGCTAATCGAAAAGGCTACGCCTACGCTCATTGAAAAAACTGGATCGCTTTTTACTCTCCAGCCTGTGGTCATGGAGTACGTGACTAGTAGCTTGATAGAACTCGTATGTGAGGAGATTGTCACTCAGAATATTGATGTATTCACGAGCAAAGCTTTGATAAAAGCGACAGCAAAAGAATATGTTAGGGATACTCAAATTCGCCTCATCATCAAACCAGTTATAAATGGGTTGCTTACTGCCTTTAGAAGTAAAAAAAACCTAGAAAATCACTTAGCTCAAATTTTAGCAACCTTACGAGATATATCCCCTCTAGAACAAAGTTATACGGCAGGAAATGTCTTTAACCTACTTTGTGATTTAGAAACCGATCTTAGCGGTTATGATTTTTCTTATCTGACTATTTGGCAAGCCGACCTGCAAAACGTCAAGTTATATAATGCAAATTTTGCTCACGCCCATCTAGCTAAGTGCGTTTTTGTTGAAACTTTTGGTGGTATTTTTTCAGTAGCTTTCAGCCCTAATGGTAAACTTTTAGCTACTGGTGATACCAATGGAGAAATTCGCTTGTACGAAGTTGCAAATAGTCAGCAACTTCTGATCTGTAAGGGTCACGGTGGTTGGGTTTGGTCAGTCTCCTTTAGTCCCGACGGTCAGGTTCTTGCTAGTGGCAGTAATGACCAAACAATAAAGCTGTGGGATACCAATAATGGTCAGTGTATCAAAACTTTAGAGGGTCATAGTGGTGCGGTTCGTTCAGTCACTTTTAGTTCCGACAGTCAGGTTATTGCTAGTGGCAGTGATGACCAAACAGTGAAGCTATGGAATACCACTACAGGCAAATGTCTAAAAACCTTACAAGAAGTTGGTTGTAGTGTATGGTCTGTTGCCTTCAGTCCAAAAAATTACATCTTGGCAAGTGGAAATGATGACTATACAGTAAGGCTATGGGATATTAACAGCAGTTCATGTATTCACACCTTAGAGGGTCACACTCAGCGAGTATACTCAGTCACTTTCAGCCCTGACGGTAATACACTAGCTAGTGGGAGCCATGACCAAACAGTGAAACTTTGGAACACCAGTACTGCTCAATGTTTTAAAACTTTGCAGGGGCATACTGACTTAGTACATTCAGTTACCTTCAGTGTAGATGGTAATGCTCTTGTTAGTTGCGGTGATGACCAAACAGTTAAGATATGGGATTTCGCTACTGGTGAATGCCTTAAAACTCTACAAGGACATAGAAGTAGGGTATGGTCTTTAGCAATATGTATAAATCAAAACGTTTGTGCTAGTAGCAGTGATGATCAAACGGTAAAGTTATGGAATATCAGCACTGGTAGATGTATTAAAACTTTGCAGAGTTTCAACAATGGGATATGGTCAGTCGTTGTCAGCCCAGACGGTAAGATTATTGCTAGTGGTAGTTACGATCAAACAGTGGCACTGTGGGATGCTACTACTGGGCAATCTCTAAAAATTTTGAGGGGACATACTAATCGAGTTACATCAGTCACTTTCACTGCCGATAGTCATTTTCTTGCCAGTGGCAGTGAAGACCGAACAATAAGAGTGTGGGATCTTAGTACTGGGCAATCTCTAAAAATTTTGAGGGGACATACCAATCGAGTTACATCAGTTACTTTCAGTGCCGATAGTCATTTTCTTGCCAGTGGCAGCGATGACCAAACAATAAGAATGTGGGATATAAACACAGGTCAATGCCTTAATACTCTACGGGGACATAGTGGTAGAACATGGTCAGTCGCCTTCAACCCTGACGGTGATATACTAGCTAGTGGAAGTCATGACCAAACAGTGAGACTCTGGGATGCCACCTTAAATCAATGCTTGAAGACTTTACAGGGTCATACAGAGTGGGTTTGGGCAGTTGGCTTCAGTTTAGATGGTCGTATACTAGCTAGCGGTAGCGGAGACCAAACTATAAAACTGTGGGATGTCACCACTGGTGGCTGCCTTAGAACTTTACAAGGACATACTAATAGCGTATACTCAGTTGCTTTCAGTTTGGATGGTCGCATACTAGCGAGTGGTAGTGGCGACCAAACAGTGAAGCTTTGGGATGTTGACACAGGTAGCTGCTTAAGGACTTTATCTGGACATACTAGGTGGGTTTGGTCAGTTGGCTTTAGTCCCGATGGTCAAACTATAGTCAGTTGCAGTGAAGATCAGACAATTAAGATTTGGGATGTCAAAACAGGTAAATGCTTGAAAACTTTGAGAAGCAAAAGCCCTTATGACGGAATGAATATCACTAGCATAACTGGGTTAACCGAGTCTCAGAAGGATACTTTAAAAGCTTTAGGAGCAGTTGAGTATTAATTGAAGAAAAGAATTCAAAAGTCAGAAGCAGGACGCTCGTAAGCGTTGTGTTAGCGACGTAAGAGCGTCGGACTCGCTACCGCAACTCTTGGAGAGGCTCCGCCAACGCGAATGCTATCAGTTGGGGATTTTGCGTTTCAGTAGCGAAACTGCACCTAAAACGCTGTATGCTAATATCCCTAATTCAGCAGATGGTTCGGGTACTGGTAGTGGCTTAAGTGATGAGAATGCTAATTCTCCAATTAGTTTATGAGTTGTAGTTGTAGGATGAACTTCGTCCCAAAACACAAATTTTTCAGGGTTACATAAAACTTGTTGTGTGGGAACATCTATGGGGACTACTGATAAGTCTTTGCTAATACAAGAGTTGGTCACGTTTGTAAAACCGAATTCATCTGGAGCAGCAATAATCCTATCAAATAGGGAATTAACATTTAGTTCCATAATGTTGATATCGGGACTTAATTGTTGCCTTAAAGATTTGAGTGTCGTGTTTAAGCTAGAGTTATGTGTGCTGCTGAATGTGTTGAATAAGTTGGAACGTTGACTATCGAAATTTGCAAAAGGCAATTTTCCCAAATCTGGCAAGTTGACCACCATGATATCTCTAGCGCCATCAGTAACAAGCGATGTCAACGCTGTTGATAAATTCCCTACTGTATTGGTAGGATTGGGAACACCACCGAAAAAGTAACTTAGGTAGTCATTAGTACCAGCCCAAATAATATATAGAGCATTAGGATCGGCTGTTTGTGCTGATACAAAACTATTTATCTGTTGCTGTAATCCTGGTAAGCTAGGTAAACCAATATTCTCAGTTCCTGTCGTAGCACCACCAAAAGCAAAGTTATTTTTCAGATTTAATGTTAATCCTAGATCGGAGGCAAGATAATCAACCCAAATTGGGCCATCAGAAAAACGCCCATTAGAGTAGGTTGGACTTGGAGGAATGATTCCGTTAGTGGCATTAAATACATTACCAGTATCAGAAAAGCTGTCTCCAAAGACGTAAATGTTGTCATAATCTTTTGCTAATACTTTGAGTGGAAATATCAAAGATAATAGCAAAAATCCTGTTGTTATAATTTGTCTTTGCACAGCTAATTCCTTAATCTAATTTCAACTTTGTAAAGATGTCCTTAAAAAGAAACTTCGCTCCAATGTTTAGAACTTTCTTTTGCTGATTTAGAGCTTTCAAGAGGGTCAGCACTTAGCGCTACATTGCCCCAGCGCATCACGTTCGCAGAAATAGCACCGGCTGCTCCGAAGCCATAGACTAGAACTAGGTCATTTTCGCTAATCTTGCCCAACTTTGCAGCATAATACATATTGGCGACAGTAAGTACTGGCCCAATGTTTGCATATTGAGAATAGAGATCGATCGTCCGTTCTGGATCAATGCCCAGTACGCGTATGCAGAAGCTAGCAAACCAAGCTGTAGATGTATTGAAAATAAAAAAGTCGATTTGCTCGAGTGTTACACCGGCTGCGGCGATCGCACCCTCACAGCATGTACGGAGAAACCCCACGGCGGTTTCGCGAGTTACCTTGTTGGCTTCCTTGCATAGCTTCATGCGAAGCTGTGGATTGCCTTGCGCGTCCCTCGTAAGTTTGGGAAAAACGACATTACACAACTCACCAGCATGAATGGTCTTTGTGCCAAGGATTCCCTGATTCGATTCTAATGAACCAACCACGAAAGCTCCGGCACCATCACTAAGGAACCATGACATGGTATCATCCTCGTCGAAAAAGCGAGAGTATGTGCATGAGATAACTACCAAGACGTTGCGGTACTCTCCTGCTCGTACCAAGGCACAGGCGGTTTGAAGCGCAATAGGTGTACTGCCGCATGTTGCATCAAGATTCCATGCAGCACCCCCCAGACTAAGTTTATGGGCAAGGAAAGCTGCATCGCCCAGCCCGATTTGTTCGGGCCATACAGAAGCAACAATCATTAGATCAACATCTTTGGGAGAAAGCCTAGCCGCTTCGAGGGTATCCCTTGCAGCACGCTCCTCTAATGTCAGTGATGACTCGCCAGTACCAAGTACCCATCGCTCAACAGTACCACGAAATGGGTCTGACAGATATGGCATCATTTCTAAGTCAAACTCGTTGCTGGGGGTGGAGTCTGCGAACGAAAACATCCTCGCCAAACTTTTCTGCTCTGCCTGAGCAATTAACTCAGGGTATTTTTGCCTGTAGTAATCATTAGTACGTCTAACGCTGGGAAAGCTCATTGCAATTGAGCAAATACCTACTGGGTAATCCACCATAACTCATCTCCTCTTAGTAATTCGTAGCACCTTGCCAAATCAGACTGTCGAGACGGCTTCCTATTGGTGCAAGCCTGGTAGGTTCGATGAGTACATCAACAACAAATGGATCGGGCGATGCCATAGCTTTCTTTAGCGCAGCCTGGATGTCGTACTCCTTTTGAACACAGATACCATTAGCTCCCATCCCTTGGGCAATCTTAACGAAATCCGCTTGGGGAATCGCTGCATCCACAGCATTGAAACCCAAACACGTCATTCCCTGTTCGCACATATTGTAGCGCCCGTCGTTGAGTACAATCCAGACGGCAGGAGCTTGATATTTGACCGCAGTGTTTACCTCATTAAGCATGAGCATGGCACCATCTCCAACAATGGCGACGGCTTTACCTTGGCGTGCGATCGCAGCACCAACAACACCAGTGACAGTATGACCCATAGCCGCAAACCCTGTGCTGGCACGAAAACGTCCTGGTTTTACAAATTGCAGTAAATTAATTGCCCAAGCAAATGAGTTTCCACCCTCAGCCATCACCAATGCATCACTTCCTTCAACAATTAGTTGTTGAATTACACTCATCAATATATTGGGTAGGACTCGATCAGCCCTGCTTGGATGAACGACATTATGTACGGGTTTCGGTAGTGACCGGGCTGTTGACAGACCAAGACCCTGTGGAAAGTATCTCAGCAGCCCCTTGACAAAAAGTCTCACATCGGATTGAACAGCAAACGTCTCAATAGATGGATATGCAGTTCCTGGTATCTTCGGGTCTATGTCAATATGCAAAAAGCCGCGCCTGGGAATCATTACGGGGTTCCAGAATGAGGTAAATTCACCAAGACGCGTTCCTAGTACGAGTATGTGCCAAGGACGCTGCTCCTGCATATACCTTAAAACCGACTCATGTCCGCCAAAGCCGGTGACACCTACGAACTGAGGATGGTTTTCTGGAAAGATGCCCTTACCGCGTGGTGAACACATTACAGCAGCCCCGGTTCTCTCAGCAAGCTGGCGAATCTCTTTTGCAGCACCTCGTGCCCCGAAACCGACCCAGATTGCAAACGGCCCCTCACACAGTAACTGGACACTTTTTGCGATTGTTTCCTCAGTTGCTGTTACTACACCATGAGACAGAGTTACTCGTGGTAATGATGTCTTTAATGAACTTGTCTGGATATTTGTAGGAATACTTATATGAGCTACAAATCCCTCTGGTTGTCCTAGTCCAAGAGCTAGCCTTCGAGAAACCTCTGGGAGTTCATCGCTGGATTCGAGAGTGGTTGCATAATGGAATATTTGCCCAGAAGTAAAAATCCCGGCGCTAGGCATTGTGTAGGTGCTAGTTTCTTGGCAAGCCCATCGGCCACGCTGTGGTGCTGAGGTCGAAGCTGACACGAAAATGACCTTAGCCCCTTCCCAACGGGCAGCCAACAACCCTGTCAAAGCGTTGGTGATCCCCGGACCGGTGGTAGTGAATACTACAACCGGGCGATCGCTAGCAAAATACGCCTCAATCGCTGCAAAAGCGGCTCCAGCTTCATGGCGAAAGTGCAACACCTGGATGGAACTTTGATGTAATGCAGCCCACACTGGCGCGATCGCACCTCCCGATACACCAAAGGCATACTGTACTCCCATATCTTCCAGGATTTTTACCACTGCCTCCGCTACCGAAAAAGTTTTGGATCGCTTGCTATGAGATGGCTGTTTACTTGAGTTTAATTGTTTAGTATTATTCGCTTGTGTATCCTGAAATTTAACATCCATACAAACTATACTTAGG
>NZ_JADEXF010000071.1 GCF_015207245.1 Nostoc cf. edaphicum LEGE 07299 | reverse complement strand
GGATAATTACAAAATTTCCTTTATTGAGTTAAGAGGTGTTGAAGTTGCAGAAGTGTGTCAAATATTTGAGCGGATTAATCAAGCTGGCAAACCCTTGGATATTTTTGATATTGTAGTTGCTAAGACTTTTCGTTCTGAAAATAAGACAAATAATATCTCTGGTTTCTATCTTCGTGAATTATTTGATCAATTTAAAAAAAGTATTTCTAGTAGTCAATATGCCAGTATTGATAATTGGACATTGCTCCAGATGCTAGCTGTAGTAGTAAAACTTGAATTTCCCGAAGCTGGGATACAAAATATTACTGATATGTATCTTAATAAGCTAAAAACAGAACATATTGAAGCTGTATGGTCTAATTTTAAAATAGCCGTTGCTAAAACTTTTGATTTCTTTGATAATATTTTGCATATTAAAGGTGGAAGATTAATCCCTTACCGATATTTATACCTGACTATTACAGCATACTTTTATCGGAATGATAAACCAGATTATAGTTTTTTAAATAAGTATTTTTGGTATTATAGTTTTCATAATGCAGATTTATTAACAAACACTACTCATCTCTGGGAACATATATACTTTGTTAATCAACAAAAGGCTAATAGTACTTACTCATTCAATAAATTTGATATTGATAAGAATTCGGTAAGAAAATCTTTCTACAGTTATAGAGGTCGTTTATCCAGAGCAATACTATCACTTTATGCGAACCACAAGCCGCAAGATTGGGCAAAACCTCATAGAGATATTTTGTCTGATGTTTATTATTTGCTAACAGATAAGCCTAACTTACACCATATATTTCCAGTTAACTTTATTAAGCAAAGTGGCATTGCTAGTCAAATAGAATGTGACAGCTTGATGAATATTGCCTATTTGTCTCAAATCACTAATTTGAAAATTAGCGATAAAAATCCATTAGATTATCTCAAAGAATATGACGAGCCTGATTTAGAAACAGTGCTACGCTCTCATCTTATACCGACGATTATTCTTGAATGGTCAAGAGCCGATGCACTTCCTGAACACGCCCTAACCATTTTTATTGAAGAAAGGGTAAACCTCTTATTAGAGGCTTTGAGGCTGAAGTTAGAAGGGATTGAATTTAATGTTTTTGATATGGGCGATCGCACAGATAATATCTCTTCTTAAAGATACAATTGCCCAAAAAAGAGGCTCTGCCGGCTTTTATGCTTACCGTTTATTTTGTAAACTTTGAATGGTAGCGATCGCATGTTTCGCCACAATATCAATTTCCTCTTCTGTATTAAACCTGCCAATGCCAAACCTTATCGAGGCATAAGCTAGCTGTTGGGGGTGTCCCAAGGCTGTGAGAACATGGGAAGGAGCAGTATTTGCTGACGAGCAAGCTGAACCAGAAGAAACTGCCATTACTGGCTGCAATCCTAGCAAAAGTGCGGCTCCATCCACTCCCTCAACACTAATACTCAAGTTTCCCGCCAATCGCTGTTGAGGATGTCCGTTGAGATGAATTCCTTCAACTTGCGATAGTTGTTCCCATAATCTTTGTCTTAATTGGGTGAGGCGTTGGGTTTCTGTCGCTTGTGCAGCTAAAGCGATTTCTACAGCTTTGCCAAAGCCGACGATTTGCGGTGTATACAATGTACCAGAACGCATTCCCCGCTCATGTCCGCCGCCGTGCTGCTGGGGAGCCAGTTTTACTCTAGGATCTCGTCTGCGGACGTACAGCGCTCCAATGCCTTTAGGGCCATATACTTTATGTGCTGTTAAAGACATCAAGTCAATTTTCATCGCTTGCACATCTAAGGGAATTTTACCAATAGCTTGGGCGGCATCGGTGTGAAATAGGATTTGGTGATCGTGGCACATTTCCCCAATTTCTGCCAAAGGCTGTAACACGCCAATTTCGTTATTTGCAGCCATTACCGACACTAAAATCGTCTCAGGACGGAAAGCTTTTTTTAACTCAGTTAAATCAATTAATCCATCTTTTTGGACAGGGAGAATAGTAATTTCAAAACCGAGACTTTTTAAATAATTACAAGGGTCAATTACTGCACTATGTTCAGTGGCAACAGTAATAATATGCTGACCTTTTTTAAAATAAGCTTCAGCAACACCTTTAATAGCTAGATTATTTGCTTCTGTTGCACCACTGGTAAAAACAATTTCTTCTAGTGTGGCATTGATTGCTGCTGCTAAAATTTCTCGCGTTTGTTTGACAGCAGCTTCTGCTTCCCAACCATAAACATGACCGATACTTGCTGGGTTGCCAAATTTTTCTGTGAAGTAGGGGAGCATTGCTGCTAATACCTGTTCATCTACAGCTGTAGTAGCGTGGCAATCAAGGTATATAGGACGAATAGACATAATTATTATTAACTCAAACTTTGACTCAAATTTTTTAATACACTTAGAACTTGATACAGTTCACTTTCTCGTTTCAAAAGTGTAAATTGGTCAGACATAGCATATTTTGGCTGATTCTCTTTGGTAAGTTTCAGGAAAATAAAATCACTACCATTTGTTACTAATCCAAAAGTAGGTTTGTCTTGACTAGGATTAGCAAGCATATAAACAAGTGCTTGAGGTATGGCTTCTAAAAGAGAAAAGCTAGACCTTTTAGATTCAATTACTAACAACCAGAATTTTTCTTGAATAACTAAAATATCAATTCTACCTCTAATGATTTCTCCTTCATCTTCAGCAGAAATTTCTATTGATTCCTCGCCTCTCATATAAAAAGGCTCATCAAAAAATCCAGCTAAATTGAGTAAAGGAGATAAAACTACTAATTTAACCGTTTCTTCTGACAGAGGAGGACGCTTGACTAAACGGAGAAAATGAAGTTTTATTTTATCTAAATCTTGTTTTTCTAAATCTGTAATTCCCGGTAAATTTTCAACCCATTCTGTGAAGAATGCCTCATCTTCGGTTAGCTGTAGGCTAAATCTTTCTTCCAAGTAGGCAAGCCCGACATTTTGTGCTTGGATAAATTGAACCATGTTTATTTGAAATTGCAAAAAGTCTAATTATTTACTTTAATCATCACGCTGGCAGTTTCTAGAGCAATATTACGTAGCATTGTTGTAAACTATACCTGCATTCAGTTGCGTTAGGTGGCTGCTAATTCCCGTAATTTAGTTAAAACTGCTTGAGCGTGACCTTTGGTTTTCACATTAGGCCAAGTATAGACAATAATTTTATCAGGTGAAATTAGAAAGGTTGAGCGAACAACACCCATATATTCTTTGCCCATAAATTTTTTTAAACGCCAAGCACCGTAGGTTTCTGTCAAAATATGTTCTGGGTCACTTAAAAGGGTGATTGACAAGTTATGTTTGCTGATAAATTTACAATGGGATTTACCTGAATCTGGACTTACGCCTAAGATTTTTGCTCCCAGTTCGCTGAAGTCTTGATACAACTCGCTGAAATCTTTCGCTTCGGTGGTACAACCGGGTGTGTCATCTTTGGGGTAGAAGTAGAGGACAACCCACTGACTGCTGAAGTCGTCGAGAGTGACTGCATTACCATTTTGGTCAGGGGTGGAAAAATCTGGCGCTGGTTGTCCAACTTGGGGAATGTTGCTCATGATGATGCGTGAGAGATTGCGTAAGCGTAGCTCGTCGTGGATATCGCTTTAGAATTGTACATATATTGAGCGATCGCCTACGCACGTAACCATTCATATTTGCTGACAATGCCTAAAGATATGCAACGCCAATTTACCAACCGCGATGAGTTGGTAGCCTACCTAAGCGAACAATTCCCAGGTGCAGCAGAACGCGATAACGACATCAGCGAAACTGTGGGGGGACGCAAAGCGGCACAAACAGTGCTGGAAAAAATCGACCCCCTTCGCTACGCCCAAACACGTAATTTCTTCACAGGTGCTATCACGCGTCTTTCGCCTTACATCCGCTATGGTGTTTTGAGTTTGCGAGAAATTCGAGATTACATCCTCAACCAGGTACAGCAACAAGAGGATGCTACAAAACTAATTAACGAGTTAGGTTGGCGCGACTATTGGCAACGCTTGTATATGAAGTTGGGGGATGAAATCTGGAAAGACCAGGAAGAGTACAAAACTGGTTATACTGTGGACGAATATGCACCCGAATTGCCGCAAGATATCAGAGAAGGAACTACAGGCAGAGTTTGCATTGACAGTTTCAGTCGTGATTTGAGAGAAACTGGTTATCTACATAACCACGCACGAATGTGGCTAGCTGCTTATATTGTCCATTGGCGGCGTATTCGTTGGCAAGCAGGAGCCAAGTGGTTTCTTGAACACCTGTTAGATGGAGATCCTGCTAGTAATAATATGTCATGGCAGTGGGTTGCTAGCACTTTTAGTCAGAAACCGTATTTTTTCAATCGTGAGAACTTAGAACGCTACACAAAAGGCGTTTATTGCCAAAAATGTCCCCTTTACGGTCATTGTGATTTTGAAGGTAGTTATGAAGAATTAGAACAGCGACTTTTTCCGAAAGGGGAATTTAGTAAACAAGCCAATAGCCAAAGTTGGCAGCGTGGAAAGAAAGGTAAAAAATGACAATACCTTTGCCAAAATAAGAGCCTACAAAAATTTTGGCAAAACTGGCAAAATGACCGATACATGAGCGTTGAGCTGACAAGGGAGCTTGGACTTTCAAACCCTTTATACTGCGGGCAATACATAAAAAAACCTTGCGCTCAACCTAAAAGGAATTTTTAGGACTTATTGTTTTTGCCAAGCCTTAGAGAAAAGGGAGTTAATACATTAACTCACCCTCGTAAATTGGCGAAGGTATTGTTGGTGGATGCCAATTTCCTGGTCGCCTACGTAAATAGAGTGGCTGGTGGCTACACATTTGTTATGCTGAATTTACCTTAACTCAGGCTACACTTCTCCTTGAGACTTTGTTAAATATTGCTCAAAGCTTGCTTATCGCTATAAGCATTGCTTGGCAAATTTGAGTAAATAATTACATTTTTAAAGCATTACAGAACGATGCTTTTTGCGAAATTGGTTCAATTATTGTTGCCTGAAGTTTGCCGCTAGTAACCGTTTTATTTTGAAGTAGGGCGATCGCTAAGTCAATCGGGTGATTCTTGATGTTTAATTTTGATGAGGTCTTTCCATCTGGAACTATTGTAAGACTCCCGGCTTTTAGTGTTCTTTCTTTTTGTTTGTCTACTTCAGTTTTAATCTGATTGGCAAGAGATTTTTCTACCTCCAAAGAACCGTTTAGCAATATCCAAGCTGCTTCGTTTTCTTTTTTTAATTTTTTAAGCCCCTCAATTCCAGGTAATACCTTTGGTGATGAGAGAGTTTGATTTGGCAGATGAAATTCAATTTGTACATCTCGAGTAACATACAGGCATATCTTTGACTGCGAGTCCGACCAAACTTTCCAAACTATACCAGTCAATAATAGTGCTGTAATTGCAATCAAAACAAGTCTAAATAAACTTGTTTTGTTTCTCATAGGTTTACCGTGAGGATATTTATAGTTTTTAAGTTCTTTTTTTTTTGGTAATTGATACTCTGCTAATTGAGGTCTTAATGTAATCACCAATGGCTCTATCACTCTAAACCTGTTGTCTGACTCAGATGTAACTTTTACCAAATTAATCACATAGGAAATACTGAGCTTATCCTCATACCAAAACTCACGATACTTCTCTTGTAGTTCTCTATGTGCTCGATCGAGATGACTTTCTCCAATTTTATACTGCATTTCGGACAAATTTTTTTGAAAAACGAGTCCCTCCACCCAATAAATTTCTCTCCCAACTGCATCTTTTAATACTTCATTTCCCTCCTCTCCTATGTCGTTGTTTCTGGCTTTAACCGAACGAAAAACAACAGTAAAGTTGCCAATTTCAGAGCCATTTACCTCACGAATACTTATTCGCCCACTTTCAGTAAAATCTTCTTCTGTAACTTTAGTGAGCAAACTGCGAATTTTAGCTTCAGAAATGAAATCAGGTGCGACTACAGTTTTGTAGTCGATTGACTGATTTCGGCTAACGAGAAAAGTCCAAGCTTGAATTGTCATAATACTTATTACCTAGATTTAAAAGAGGGGATTTTAGCAAGATCGGAGTCAGGAAAGTCAGCATTGAATTGTTTCTTAATTTCTTCACATTTACTCAGAATTTGTTCAAATGCCTGCTCACTCGATGAAATTTCATCTAATCTTTGCTTCTTGTTCCTCAATAGACGAAACCCAAAATAAACAATAGCAATAACCAGCATTAACCCATTGCTAGGTTGAATGAAAGCAATACAAATTGCAATGACAATCCAATCCCATACTGTGAGTTTGAAAGGCTTTTGTTTCGATCTGCCTGGATTTGGTAGCTTATCCGTCAAAGCAAAAGCTAGAGGACACTCTACATTCATTGGATGTGGATTGACTGAAACTTTCTTCATCTGTCCATCAGGTTGTAGGACAGCAAAACCCTTACCTAAAGAACTGACAGGAATCAAACGTACCGGACAACTTACTTTCCTCCTATTGTCAACTACGTTATAAAATTCAGAAACATTATTCAGCAAGCGTTTTTTTACATCTGCTAGAGAGTAGCTACCTTCAAGTAAGTCCCACTTGCTAATGATGAAATGAACGGGAATATATTTATTGCATTTATCGACCATTTGCATGAGGGCCGATAGGTCTTCGTTTAGCCATCTGAAAACAACCTTATTAGTTAAGTCGCGATCCTGCATCAAAGAAAGTAGCTTTTGACCATCTAAGATTACTAAAACTGCATCCGCTTCTTTAACGTAGGTTTCCAAATTATTGTAACCGCCGTAATTTTCTTCATCTTCTGTTGATACGTCTGTGATTAGACCTCCCTTATAATCAACATAGGTGATTTTACAGGCTGGAATCTTAGATATTCCTGAGTTATTTACATAGGCAGTTAATGCCCATTCAGAAATATTTCTAGTGCCTGAAGGCCATTGTTCTCCTGTAGTCAAATCTGCAAATATCTTATTCAAAACCATTCTTTTAGAATTGTCTTGAACATCTAGAGAAAAGCCAAATTTTCCTTGTGTTGAAAATACCTTGAAAAGACTAGCCAAGAAAATTGTTTTACCAGAGCCAGATGCTCCGAGAGTAATAATACTGTAGTTATTCATTGCATCTTTAGGAGATTTATTGATATAGGTCTAAACTAATTTTGAATCTGGAAAACTATCTATTAAATCTTTCTCAAAATCATAAAAGACGTTCATTGCATGTATTAGAGCAGACTGTTCGTCTTTAACGAATTTGAGCGTAGTTTCTTTCTTTTTCCGAGAGCCTTTACTTATTTTTTCATTAATTCCTTTTATTCCCCCTTTCACCAAAGAAGTAACCATTGAAGTTGCTTTAGTAAACAATCTAGCCATTCTGATTTCAGCCGTATCGTCGATCTCTAGAAGTAGCCCCAATCCATCTAATCCAATCCCTAAAAAATCTAGGCTACCAATTAATGTACCAACCACAATATTGCCATCATCCATTTTCTTAATTTGTTGTTCGAGTTGTTTTTCTTGTGCTTGTTTTTCATTATGCAATTGTTGTAGTCTATCTGGCAAAACACAGGATATAGGCGCTTCAAGCAAAAAGGGAAATGGAATCTTACCTGGATTCTTTTTCATACTTCCATCTGGTTGCAGAGTAGCAAATTCCAACCCGATAGCACTAACTGGAATAATTCGGACAATAGAACCTGCTTCACCTCGACTTTTGATTAATTGTGCAAAAGCCGGAATAGTGAGAAGTTTTTCACGTATTTGAGATAGGGTAAACTTCTGATCCAGAACATCCCACTTAGTAATAACAAAGTGAACTGGAACTGTAAGCTGCTGCATCCGTTTGAGAATATTGGGTAAATCCGTACTTAAAAATATATTGGCTCGTAGTTGATCGCTACCATTCAGCCAAGCATATATTTTCTGACCATCTAGTAATCCTAAAACTGTATCAGCTTGCTGTACGACATTTTCCAAGTCCTCATCCTTCTCTATATCAGTTAGGCGACCTCCAGCGTAGTCAAAGTAAGTGAATTGACAAGCATTGAATTTATCAAAATCTTCTGTTTGAACTTGGCAAGTAAATGTCCATTCGGAAATGTTTTTTGTTCCAGGAGGCCAAGTATCTCCAGTCAGTATCTGTGTATAGGTGGAGTTTAGTAATTTTCGTTTGTCTGGATCTTCAACATCAAGCTTAAAATTAGAGTTTTTCTGAGTTGATAATGCCTTAAACATACTAGCTAGGAATACAGTTTTTCCTGCGCCTGATGCTCCTAATGTCACAATTTTGAAGTTTTTCATGGTGCAATTACTCCATTGGTTCTCTTGGAAATGCTACAGTCTAGTTGAGGTGAATTTCGGAATTAAATTAGCGATCGCATTAAGTTCATATCTATAGATATCTCCAGAATGAGGTATCAACCCTCACTGCACAAGTCTTTTATATTGTTTTTTGGAGATGTCTTATAGCGGTTCCCGCATGGGTGAGGTACAAAAAAATAGATCCTCGTAAGGGCGCACATCTGTGATACCCCTCTCTTTCACAGTCCAATCAATGTTGACCATGTTGTGAGAGACAATAACATCTACTACGTCAGCCCTACCTCCTCATACTCTTATTTTGGCTAAGGTATTGAAATGAATAAATCAATTGTTTGGGTACATGGAGATTGCCTCAGTCCATACAACCCTGTGCTGCAAAAATACCCCGATGCCCCAGCTATCTGGGTTTGGGATGAGGCTTTGATAGAGGAATGGCAACTGAGTCTCAAACGCATTGCTTTTATCTACGAATGCTTGTTAGAGTTACCCGTTGTTATCCGTCGTGGCGATGTGGCACAAGAAATTTTAGCTTTTGCTCAAGAACATGATGCCAATTTAGTTGTCACAGCCAATAGTCCTAGTCCCCGGTTTGATGATATATGTAATCAAATGAAGGGTTCTATAGCAGTGGAAGTGTTAGAGGTAGAACCATTTTTTGACTATGAGGGCTATATTGACTTGAAACGGTTCTCGCGCTATTGGAAAGTGGCGCAAAATTATGTTTATCAAAAGCCCTTACCCTAAATCCCTCTCCTAAGCTTGGGCTACGGTGTACACACATCTTGGTAATGAAGCCCAAACCCTGGATTTACCCCTCTTAATCCCCTCGATGCATTGGGGGGAAATATATGGTACACAAGTCGAATTACCCCCCTCAATCCCCCCGATGCATTGGGG
>NZ_JADEXF010000070.1 GCF_015207245.1 Nostoc cf. edaphicum LEGE 07299 | reverse complement strand
TTTGCCGCTTACCAGTTGCCGCATGTACTACTATTAACTAGACATTACTGAAGTAATAACAGTAGCAACGATCAGCTAGGATTAAATATTTTAATCCAGTTTTGATAACCAAAACTACCCTATATAGTGTGGTTAGAATTAGTTGGGAGTTAAAAAACTTGGTTGCAGTGGCTTTAGCGTCTAAATAAATTAATGTGTGTCTAATGTTTGTCTAAAAGAGACAAGTAGCCAATATATAGAATATCATATTTATTCAAAAATAAAGTCATCTTGCCTTGATATGTCCAAATAATTGGTTAGTTTAGACGTTGGGTGATAGTTTTCCAAAGTACCTAGTAAATTATGGTAAAAATGCCGAATTGTTGCCAATCAGAGATTAGTGATGGCTCTGCAAACGCCAAGGGCGAACGCAGATTTTTCCGGGCTACTGTGTTCCCAATACTTTTAACAGTACTGTGCTTAACGACTACTTGTGCTACCAACGCCCAGGAGTCCCCGAAAACCACCAAATTTATACCCAGGTTAATCTCACAGTCGCCTGCACCTTCTTTAACAGGTGTAGCATCCTCTGGTAATCAAATTTCCCTCAATGGTCGTACTTTACCAGGAACTTGGTTACAACGACCTGGAAAATCTGGACAGGTGACAACTAATATTAGTGATGGGGCATTTAGGCAATTAATTGGAGTAAATTTCTTAAACAGTAGTAATTCAGCGAAGCAACCAATACAGTGGTTTTCGTCGGTGACAAAGCCACTGGTATTAGCTACCAGGCTACTAGGAGCATATCGCTATCTGGATATCACTAATTTTGCTCAAACATCTGGCTGGCAAATTCAAGCTAATGGCAACACTTTGGTGATTGCTACCCCAAAAACACAAATCACAAATATTATTCAGAGCCAGGAACCTCCAGAAGCGAGTACCCCTTTGCAACAGACTCGGATTCTTGTCAATTTAGATCGTCCCACTCCCTGGCAAGTTGTACAAGGGTCAGCGATCGCCAAACCACAAATTCCTTCCTCCGATCCAGATACGCCAACTCCCAAATCCACTGTACCGCCAAATAGACAGTGGACAATTACTCTGGATGGAATAGCCGATCCCGTTTTGATAGAACGCTATACCCCCCAGCCACCAGCACCACCAACATTACTGCCAAACCTGCTTAAACAATTATCGCCAGCTATACCAACACAACCAATACCAGCGCCACCAGTCCCTGAACCACTGATTCAAAAAGTGGAGGTGGTGAAAAACCAAACGATTATTAGTCTGAGCGTTCCCTTCGGTCTATCGCCTCAAGTTAGTACTGTCGCTAACCCCAATCGCCTGATTATCGATATTCGACCCGATCCTTTAGAAGAACGGGATATTACTTGGGCCCCAGGATTGCGCTGGCGACAGCATTATGTCAACTTAGGCACAGAACGCTTTCCTGTGGTTTGGTTAGAAGTTAATCCTCGGAAATTTGGGCTAACCTTGAAACCTATGTGGGCTAGTCCTGATGGGCTTGCGGGTATTGCTCCCTTAATTCAAACGGCACAACGTTACTTAGCAGTAGCTGGAATTAATGGTGGTTATTTTAACCGTAATAACCGATTCCCCTTGGGTGCGATTCGTCGTGATGGTCAGTGGTTATCAGGTCCCATTCTCAACCGAGGTGCGATCGCTTGGAATGATTCAGGCCAATTCTACTTCGGTCGTCTCACCTTAGAAGAAACTTTAATCGCAGCAAATGATGTGCGCCTACCAATTCTGTTTCTTAACAGCGGTTACGTCCAGAGTGGCGTTGCTCGTTACACCCCAGCTTGGGGATCAACTTACACGCCCCTGACGGATAACGAAATTATCCTAGTGGTACAGAAATACCAAATTACTAATCAGTTACCAGGCGGCAAAGTTGGTGCGACAGCAGTTTCCATTCCCCAGGATGGCTACCTACTAACTTTACGTGCTAACGCTACTAGTGTTGCCTCCCAGCTACCTATTGGAAGCGCAGTAAGCATTTCTAGCGCCACTATTCCAGCTGATTTTAGTCGTTATCCCCACATTATCGGAGCGGGGCCGCTATTAGTCCAAAATCGTCAAATTGTCCTTGATGCCAAAGGCGAAAAATTCAGCAATGCCTTTATTGCCGAAAAAGCTATTCGTAGCGGGATTTGCACAACGGCAACAGGCACACTGATGATTACTGCCACACATAATCGTGTTGGCGGTTATGGGCCTAATTTGGCAGAACATGCTCAATTGATGCAACAGATGGGCTGTGTAGATGCTTTAAATTTGGATGGCGGTAGTTCTACCAGCCTTTATTTAGGAGGGCAACTACTCGACCGATCACCCAGTACCGCTGCTCGTGTTCATAACGGAATTGGTATTTTCTTGCAACCACGATAATGAAAAAATAGAGAAAAACTCAATCCCCAATTCCAGTCACTTTTTAAAGTTTAGAACAAGCTGTCATTTTGCTTGATGAAGACTTGGTGTAGACATCAGAATTTTAGTAGTGATGGTTTACACCATAAGGTTTGATTTTGCTATGTTTATCAAAGTGCGACAAAATTGCTGATTTTCAAGGTTGCAAGATAGCGCCAGATTTTTTATCAATAGTTAAGAGTACCAACGGTTTGTTATGTCTTCAAATGAGGTAACTATGGCTCGATATCAAGAAACTACACAGACTGAAACTCTACACCTCCCTCCAAACATAACTTCCAGGGGCGTTGCTGCAACTGAATTACGTCCTTGGGGTGCTTTTACAGTTTTAGAAGAAGGGCGCGGATACAAAATTAAGCGCATCGAAGTTAAGCCTGGACACCGCCTCAGTCTACAAATGCACCATCATCGCAGCGAACATTGGATCGTCGTCTCTGGTACAGCTAGAGTAGTTTGTGGTGAGAAAGAAGTACTACTAAGCAATAATGAGTCAACATACGTACCCCAATGTACGTCTCATCGTTTAGAGAATCCTGGCGTGATCCCCTTGGTATTGATTGAAGTCCAAAATGGCGAATACTTGGGAGAAGATGATATTATCCGCTACCAAGATGACTATGCCCGTACCAAAGATTAAAACCAAAAGAACGCTATTAAAGCTTTAATCCCAAAGCTAAATACATTTTTGTGTAAACCGTCTTTGTAAACGAACTACTACACCCCAGAAGTCCCTACCTAGTCAAGGTGGGGACTGAATTATGTTAGTGTTATAAATGATGTAGTAAGAGCGATCGCGCTCATGCCTTTGGTAATTTGGAATTTTGCACAAACAAGGGTCAACCTATCTGTAGAATGGAAGATGGGGTATTCAATTGCAAAAAACGAGTTCCATGATTCATCTGAGTCAAGCAGCCGTAAGTGAGATTGGGCGAATAAAGTCCAAGCAGCCAAATGTCTTGTTTCGATTGGCAGTAAAACCAGGTGGTTGTTCCGGGTTCTTTTATGATATGTCCTTCGATGAAGCAATAAAAGTAGACGACCAGGTTTTCGACTTGGATGAGATTCAAGTAATCATAGATGCCGCAAGCTTAAATTACCTCAAAGGTTTGAGAGTTGATTATTCAGAAGACTTAATGGGTGGTGGTTTTCGCTTCCACAATCCCCAGGCGATCGCAACCTGTGGCTGTGGCAATTCCTTCTCCTTGAGTCCTTAGTGATTGAACAATTAGTCAAAAAACAGATGTTTGATCGCTAAGGAAAAATAGCAATTGACATAAAGCCGTAAAAAAAGATATAATCAGGATTTGTTAAAACTTAGACCATAAGCAGCTTTACGCGCTGTAACTCATGCCAACAATACAGCAGCTAATACGAAATGAGCGCGAACAAGCGCGTCAGAAAACCAAGTCCCCGGCTCTGAAACAATGTCCCCAACGTCGGGGAGTTTGTACCAGAGTATACACGACCACACCAAAAAAGCCTAACTCAGCCCTACGCAAAGTAGCAAGAGTCAGACTTACATCTGGATTTGAAGTCACAGCTTACATTCCAGGCATTGGTCACAACCTACAAGAACACTCAGTTGTGATGATTCGTGGCGGTCGGGTTAAGGATCTACCAGGCGTGAGATACCACATTATCCGTGGCACCCTAGATACAGCCGGAGTCAAAGACCGCAAGCAAGGCCGTTCCAAGTATGGAACCAAGCGTCCTAAAGAAGCGAAAAAATAGGATTAGGCGATTAATCGCATCCAACACGATTAATCGTTTATCTTAAAAACGCCCAAGGGCAAAAGAAGGAGCGCCGTTTTTGTTCTAACAATAGTGATGAAAACTGCTAAAGTCTTTTTCAAAAAATCAAGCAAGCTACATCTACACTAAGCGAGCAAGTGTAGAAGTTCTGAGGAGGAAAATGCTGTAACCCACAGCGAATTTCTCATCTGAACATTAAAGTTTATAATCTTGTCGCCTTGAGTATTTCGTTGCAGGTAGTTAAGTCAAACAATTCTTGATTTTAGATTTGCGATAGCGTAGCGTTAGCGAGTTATCGAGCGTGTTTTGGATTGGTCAAACCCACAAGGGAATTAGGCTTATAGACTTTTGATTTTTTCAGATCCTTGGGATCGGAATATATACCAAAAACTTTTAATCCAAAATCCCAAATCCAAAATTGGCACTAAATAAGTCAGACTTGCTGCAACGGTCGAAAAAAATAGAGGAAGTCTGAGGGTTGGGTTCTACCGCTTTTAGTTTCCGGTGTCTGATAGCATATAATTTCGTTGCCAATTCCGAATTAAAGGTGAAGTATGTCTCGTCGTGGTGTTATTCAAAGGCGCCCAGTTCCGTCTGACTCCGTATATAACAGTCGCCTTGTGAGCATGATTATCAGACGGATCATGCGTCATGGCAAAAAATCACTTGCCGCACGCATTGTTTATGATGCATTAAAAACTATTGAAGAACGCACTGGTGCTGGTGCCTTAGAAACCTTTGAAAGAGCAGTGCGAAATGCCACGCCTTTAGTAGAAGTAAAGGCTCGGCGAGTTGGTGGAGCAACCTACCAAGTACCAATGGAAGTGCGTACAGAACGGGGCACTACTTTAGCACTGCGTTGGTTAGTGCAATATTCTCGCTCTAGACCAGGCCGGACAATGGCCAGTAAATTGGCAAATGAGTTAATGGATGCTGCTAACGAAACTGGCAATGCTATTCGCAAACGGGAAGAAACGCACCGGATGGCGGAAGCTAACAAGGCATTTGCACATTATCGTTATTAAGTAAAAAAGCGGTATATCGCCTTGCCGAAGCGGTATATCGTGGATTTACACAAAAAGACGGTTTTCCGTAAAAGTATAGAATCTTAACAAAGAGTAATATACAAGATATCATGAGGCAAAAACTATAGGAGGTAGCTGTGGCACGCACGATCCCGCTAGAGAAAGTACGCAACATTGGTATTGCGGCGCATATAGATGCGGGCAAAACAACAACAACAGAGAGAATATTATTTTACTCTGGGATAATTCATAAAATTGGCGAAGTTCATGAAGGAACTGCCGTCACAGACTGGATGGAACAGGAGCGGGAGCGGGGAATTACGATTACTGCCGCTGCTATCAGTACCAGCTGGAAAGATCATCAAATTAACATTATCGATACTCCGGGTCACGTAGACTTCACAATTGAAGTTGAGCGTTCCATGCGCGTGTTAGATGGTGTAATCGCAGTATTTTGTTCTGTGGGTGGCGTGCAACCGCAGTCTGAGACAGTGTGGCGTCAAGCAGAACGATACAAAGTTCCTCGGATAGCCTTTATCAACAAGATGGATCGCACCGGAGCGAACTTTTATAAAGTTCACGACCAAATCCGCGATCGCCTGCGTGCTAATGCGATCGCTATTCAACTACCAATCGGTAGTGAAAACGACTTCCAAGGTATCGTTGACCTAGTACGGATGCGTGCGTATATTTACGCTAATGACCAAGGAACTGATATCCAGGAAACTGATATCCCGGAAGCATTGCAAGCGCAGGTAGACGAATTCCGCACCAAGCTAATAGAAGCCGCGGCAGAAACAGATGATGTTCTGATGACTAAGTACTTTGAGGGCGAAGAACTTACAGAACAGGAAGTTCGGACTGCCCTGCGTAAAGGCACAATTTCAGGGACAATTGTACCAGTACTTTGCGGCTCGGCATTCAAAAACAAAGGCGTACAGTTGATGCTGGATGCCGTTGTCGATTACCTGCCAGCGCCAAGTGAAGTACCACCAATTCAAGGCTTACTGCCGAATGGCGATACTGTTGAGCGGCGGGCTGATGACAACGAACCCCTAGCAGCTCTGGCATTCAAAATTATGGCTGACCCTTATGGTCGCCTGACATTTGTTCGTGTTTATTCTGGTGTCCTGAAAAAGGGCAGCTACGTTCTCAACGCTAGTAAGAATAAAAAAGAACGGATTTCCCGCTTAGTTCTAATGAAGGCAGACGATCGGCAAGATGTCGATGAACTGCGAGCGGGTGATTTGGGAGCAGCGTTGGGATTGAAAGACACCTTGACAGGTGACACTCTCTGTGATGATGGATCGCCAGTAATTCTGGAATCCCTATTCATTCCTGAGCCTGTGATCTCGGTGGCGGTTGAACCCAAAACCAAAAACGACATGGACAAGCTGTCCAAAGCTCTGCAATCTCTCTCAGAAGAAGACCCCACCTTCCGTGTCCGTGTCGATCCGGAAACAAACCAAACCGTGATCGCGGGGATGGGAGAGCTACACCTAGAAATTCTAGTAGACCGGATGTTACGAGAATTCAAAGTGGAAGCGAATGTAGGTGCGCCACAAGTAGCTTACCGAGAAACAATTCGGAAAGCTGTGAACAAAGTTGAGGGCAAATTCATCCGCCAAAGTGGTGGTAAAGGTCAATACGGTCACGTTGTGATCAATTTGGAGCCTGGAGACCCCGGTACTGGCTTTGAGTTCGTCTCCAAAATTGCCGGTGGTTCAGTACCTAAAGAGTATGTTGGCCCCGCAGAACAAGGAATGAAAGAAAGCTGCGAATCCGGTGTTCTCGCTGGATATCCGTTGATTGACGTCAAAGCGACGCTAATTGATGGGTCATACCACGATGTAGACTCTTCGGAAATGGCTTTCAAAATCGCTGGTTCAATGGCGATGAAAGAGGCTGTGCTGAAAGCTTCACCTGTCCTCTTAGAGCCTATGATGAAAGTTGAGGTTGAAGTTCCTGAAGACTATATCGGGAACGTCATTGGCGACCTCATTGCTCGCCGAGGGCAAATTGAAAGTCAAAGCACCGAACAGGGACTTGCTAAGGTCGCATCCAAAGTTCCATTGGCGACCATGTTTGGCTACGCCACTGATATCCGGTCAAAGACGCAAGGTCGGGGTATCTTCACGATGGAGTTCAGCCACTACGAAGAGGTGCCTCGCAGCGTAGCTGAAACTATCATTGCAAAAAGCAAAGGGAACGCTTAGTTAAAATAAGGAAATGAGTATTCATGGCACGCGCAAAGTTTGAAAGGAATAAACCCCACATCAATATCGGTACAGTTGGCCACGTTGACCACGGTAAAACTACCTTGACAGCAGCCATCACCATGACCTTGGCAGCTATGGGTCAGGCTGTAGCTAAAGGCTACGACCAAATTGATAATGCTCCAGAAGAAAAGGCACGGGGTATCACCATCAATACTGCTCACGTAGAGTATGAAACTGCAAATCGACACTATGCTCACGTAGACTGTCCAGGACACGCTGATTATGTGAAGAACATGATCACTGGTGCTGCACAGATGGACGGAGGTATCCTCGTAGTTGCTGCTACCGATGGACCTATGCCCCAAACCCGCGAACACATTCTGTTGGCAAAACAGGTTGGCGTTCCCAGTCTGGTAGTCTTCTTGAACAAAGAAGACTTGATGGATGATCCAGAACTCCTGGAACTAGTAGAACTAGAACTGAGAGAACTGTTAAGCAGCTATGATTTCCCTGGCGATGATATCCCTATTATCAAAGGCTCTGGTCTGCAAGCTCTGGAAGCAATGACCAAGAATCCTAAGACCCAACGCGGTGAAAATCCTTGGGTAGACAAAATCTATGAACTGATGGATGCTGTAGATTCTTACATCCCCACTCCTGAGCGGGATGTTGATAAACCCTTCCTGATGGCTGTAGAAGATGTGTTCTCAATTACAGGTCGTGGTACTGTCGCCACTGGTCGGATTGAACGGGGTGTAGTCAAAGTTGGCGATAACGTTGAACTAGTGGGTATCAGAGATACTCGCGCTACTACCGTAACTGGGATTGAAATGTTCAAGAAGAGTCTTGAGCAAGGTATGGCTGGAGATAACGCTGGCGTACTACTCCGGGGTATCCAAAAGGCTGATATTGAACGGGGTATGGTAATTGCCAAACCAGGTTCAATTAAACCTCATAATGAATTTGAAGGTGAAGTGTACGTCCTAACAGAAAAAGAAGGTGGTCGTAAGACTCCATTTTTCGCTGGCTACCGTCCCCAGTTTTACGTGCGAACCACTGATGTAACTGGTACTATCAAAGCCTACACTTCCGATGAAGGCAAAGAAGTAGAAATGGTGATGCCAGGCGATCGCATCAAGATGACAGTAGAATTGATCAACGCGATCGCTATTGAACAAGGAATGCGCTTCGCTATTCGCGAAGGTGGTCGCACCATCGGTGCTGGTGTGGTTTCCAAAATTATCAAGTAGCACCTTTTTGCTCATAACAAAGGAGCAGAGATGGTATTTATTTTGCCTCTCTGCTCCTTTCTCTTCCCCCTATAAATAAGGCAATAGGTTACAGGCGACAGGTAATAGTTTTCTGTAACCGCTAACTTGTAACCTTTAACCTGTAAATACTCCCCTAATTACGCAGAACCTGGAAAATTAAAGATGGCAACTCTACAGCAGCAGAAGATTAGAATTCGCTTACAAGCCTTTGACAGGCGCTTATTAGATACATCTTGCGAGAAGATTGTAGACACGGCTAACCGCACCAACGCTACAGCTATAGGCCCAATTCCCTTACCAACAAAACGCCGGATCTATTGTGTGCTGCGATCGCCCCACGTAGATAAAGATTCACGGGAGCACTTTGAAACCCGTACTCATCGCCGAATTATTGACATTTACCAGCCCTCCTCTAAGACTATTGATGCCCTGATGAAATTGGATCTACCATCGGGTGTAGATATTGAAGTCAAACTTTAATTTAGTCATTAGTCATTGGTCATTTGTCCTTTACTAATGACAAAGGACAAAGGACAAAAGACAAATTACACTAGTATGAATATTTACAC
>NZ_JADEXF010000069.1 GCF_015207245.1 Nostoc cf. edaphicum LEGE 07299 | reverse complement strand
CTAGGGTATATTTAATAACTTCATAATCTTTGTACTTAGGGCGCGATCGCATAACACACCCTACCAACCAACCTAATCCAAAAGCCCATACCTTCAAGGCGTAGAAACGTTAATATTCATCCTGCTGACCAAATAGTTCTAATAACCCAATTGTGCCGACAAAAAAAGTATAAGTCGCATATTTTATTGGTATCTTTTGTCTTGAAGGTGCATAAAAAGCTGCTATAATGCTTTCAATAAAATTGCTCATTATGGCAAAACGCTCAATCCAAAAAATTGGATTAAGGCTGCTTGGCACATTAATATTAGTTATTACTGCATAAATATTCCACGATTCCAATCCAATTGCGCCTGTTATAAGCACTGTCGATATAATTTTTATAAAAGTATAAATCTTTTTCCTGATAAACTTTAAATCCATACTGTTCACAACCATAATATTTAACATATTTACAAAACTTGGAAAATTAACAGGCAAGTTAATGTATATCGTCTAAAAAATTGCCCCAAGTTAACCAATTTTATCTCATGATTTCCATTTTTGTAAAAACCCATAAAAATATAGATATGCTACAGAGGTAAACTGGCACAGCTAGCTATACGCCCTCACGAGTATCTTGTATGGCTACTTCTATATTAGGAACTTACAAAAAAGAAATTATCCCAAATTACTCGTACATTTGTATTAGGGGGAGACAAATGTGCGCCCCCAATATGAGATGTTTTTAACTGGAAGTCCCTTAATTCAATATTCGCAAAGTTTTGAGAATAGAACAGGCTAAAAACTATGAACCATCAAGATTAAATCACCAGATATTTAAAAAATGACAAAAATGTGGAATAATACATAGGTGGAAAATTTAATTGCAGTCCATAGATTAATAATAAATGTAAAGCTATGATTGCTCAACATTACAACTCAATTCATGTTGAAAATAACTTGCTTAAACAAATCAAAATTAAAGAAAATCAGCTAAAAATTGCTCAAGAGTCTGATATGATTCATGTAGCAGAAGAATTACAGAGTCAATTATTAAAGCTACAGTCTCAATTATCAGAGCCGCAAGAGCAAGACGTTGAAATTCAAGCGTTGATGAGTTTGCTAGACGAATAAAATTGTAAAATTTTGCAACAAAATTTATTGAAAATACAAAACCTCTATTACCCAAAAGCAAAGCATAATGATGATTGTAATGCCTGGCTATATAGCTTATGTGCTAAAGCTTAAGAGTTAACGGCATAAGCAGGAGCTATAGAAGGGTGATGATTCTTACTTAGATAAGAGGTTAGGGTTTTGTTGAGTATGTGGTTTTTTGCTTTGCGGTACTGAATCAATCTTAAGAATAGGTTTAATTGGGCGCTGTTGCCTTTGATTAAGAATTTGAATTTCTCTCTCAATTGAATCTTTTCCTTGTCTAAAAAATTCTTGAGAATTATATGGAACCAAGTCACGGGATAAATGTTGAGCTTGTCTTGGAGTCAAACCAGGAATAGCTTGTTCAGCATTAACAGAAGTCTGTACAGCCAGTAAAAAAGCAGTTGAAACCACCAAAGCTTTTATTTTTATACATCCGGTAAATATTAAGTTTAACATAGTTGATAGATCGGTTGCGTGAAGACAGTTTTCAACCATATTAGTGTTGGTCTGATTATAAATAAAGTACACTTATTACCTTGCTAATTACCTCCTACAAATGGATGAATTAATCAGCTAAACTATTAGTACAGTACAGCGGAAATACAAGAACTGGTTAAAGTTAGACAAACCTTCTGCCACTTGAAATTTTGATGGATGTTTAAAGCAAGAGAATTGTGCTATTCAGTAGCTAATGGTATTTTCGCCTTTTGAAACACCTGCTCAACAGTAAATTGCAGTCCTTCAAATAAAGAATCTGTGAGTAGTTCTTCTCCCATATAAGTTTGTGGTGCTGCATCTGGATAAAAAACAGTAATGCTTCTGGCTTTACTATCTAATACCCATACCCGCAGCACCTGAGCATCCAAATAGTCTTTAGCTTTAGCCGCCATTTGTCCAAAGGTTTGCCCTGGTGAAATAATCTCAATCACCAAATCAGGAGGAATAGAACATATTCCTTCTTGCTCCCAATCAAGGGGTAAACGTTCATTAGAAATATATAAAATATCAGGTATTGGCATCCAATCTCGTCCTCGACGAGTTAATGCAACAGCTAATTCTGGGCAAACTTCTCCTTTCCCCTCACAGCATTGCTCAATTAAATTGAGAAGGGCGCGGGTAAGTTTCGAGTGGAATTTTTTTGGTGACATCTTAGGACTTGCTTGACCATCAACAAGTTCGTAGGTGATATCTCCCTCGCTTGGTGGAAGATTCAAGAACTCTTGCAAAGTTAATTGATTTTTGGCTTGGAGTATCATGGCTCATTAATTCGTAATTGAAGGACAGAGCAACTAACTTTTATTCTGACTCCTAAATTCTGACTCCTGAATTCTTCTTCAAATTGTTCACATTCCTCGCAAAACTTGCCGAATAATATCTGATGGCACTTCATCGGTAATTGTTACTACACCAATCTCTGTTGGTAAAACAAACCGCACTTTCCCTGCTTTGACTTTCTTATCTAACTGCAACGCCTCAATAATTGCTTCAATATCTAACCCATCTGGTAATTGAGTCGGTAAACCCGCTTTTTGAATTAAAGCATTTTGACGTTCTGTGTCTTCCTTTTGCCACAATCCTAAATCTACAGCAATTTGACCGGCTGCTACCATACCAATAGCCACCGCTTCACCATGATTTACTAGACGATAACCAGTCAAACTTTCCACTGTATGACCGATGGTGTGTCCATAGTTGAGAATTGCCCGTAATCCGCCTTCTTTCTCATCTTTGCCAACAACATCAGCTTTTGCTTGACAAGAACGCGTTAATATGTTTTTTATTAAGTCAGGTTTTACATAGCGGAGTTGGTCGAGGCGTTTACTTGCTTCTAACTGGGCAAACAATTCGGCATCCCAAATCACACCGTACTTAATAACTTCTGCCATCCCTGCTCGAAACTCACGCATAGGTAGAGTTTTTAACACATCTGGGTCAATCAAAACCAAACGCGGTTGATGGAATGCCCCAATTAAGTTTTTACCGTGGGGATGATTCACGCCAGTTTTGCCACCAATTGCCGAATCTACCATCGCCAACAAAGAGGTAGGCACTTGGACAACATTAATACCGCGTAGCCAAGTTGCGGCTGCAAAGCCAGTCATATCGCCAATTACACCTCCGCCCAAAGCCACCATCGTAGAAGAACGTTCTAGGCGGTTTTCCAAGGCTACATCGTAGAGTTTTTGGATAGAATTGAGGTTTTTGTAGCGTTCACCAGGTGGTAGAGTGCAGCTAGCAACTTCAAATCCAGCAGATGTTAAGGATGTAATTGCTCTTTCGCCAAAATGCTTAAAAATCGTCGGATTAGAAACTAGCAGTACCTTCTTACCCAACTTGAGACTGGCCATCTGTTGACCCAGTTGATCTAAACTCGAAGGTGCGTTAGCGTAGCTCAACGAAGTTATCGCAATCTCATAAGACTGCTCTGGTAGATTTACATTAATTACAGAAGTCATTGCCCAACCCCAAACAAGCGCCCGTGGGCTGTATTGTATCGCAATCTAGCAAATGGGCATAGGGCATTGGGCATTGGGGATTGCTAAGAAGTAGGCAAGCAGCAAAGAAGTTGTAATTTCTCCTCTACCCTCATGCCCCATGCCCAATACCCAACAACTAATGATTCAATAGATTTAGGAAGTATTCTGGAGAGCAATAAATGTTTGCAATTGTATCTTATGTCGTCTTCTTGGGTTTATTCTTTGGCTTATCTGTAGGTTTGCTGTTCGGTCTACGGACTGCCAAGATAATTTAATCGAGAGGTAGATTTAACCCAAGACTCTTGTGGGGCAGGTATCTTGCCTGCCCTCAGTTTATAAATAGGTTATAAAATCTTTACTTTTTAACCAAGTCCGGCAACGTGGACTAGGTTAAATTGCTCTAGGCTTTAGTCCGTCGATACTTACTGCTTGATGTTGACAAGAAGTTAATTGTTTTTTCCTAAAGTATTGTTACCGCATCGTGATATGATTCAGCTGACTGAATGTGCAGTCATCATATTTAACTGTACTGGTTTCAAGTCCCGTGAGCTTGTCTGACGAATCAATTGCGCCCACTCCGACAACGCAACAAGATGCTAAAACTGGTTCTGGAGACACAGAATCAGGTAACTCCATGCAAGAGTTCCATGAACTCTTCCAGCGATTGTTGGTAATCACGCTTGTCTTGACGGGGGTTATTTTTATCTCTGTGTGGATTTTTTATTCCTTAAACATTGCCCTAAATTATTTAATTGGGGCGTGTACAGGTGTGGTTTACTTAAAAATGTTGGCTAGAGACGTTGAGCAGCTTGGTAGTGAGAAAACCAGTCTGAGCAAAACTCGTTTTGCTCTGTTTATTGGAGTGATGATCGTGGCAAGTCAATGGCGTGAGCTACAGATTCTGCCCATTTTTTTGGGATTTCTAACTTACAAAGCCACGCTCTTCGTCTATATGGTGCAAATTGCGTTCATTCCTGATTCTTAAAAAGTCAGGCTCACTAAAGATAGTAATCCCATCCTCGCTCGTTGGGGAAAAAGCTTGAAGAATGCAAATGCTTAGTGTCTTAAACGCCTTTAATTCTTTTCCCCTCGCCGCATTAGAAGTAGGTCATCATTTCTATTGGCAGTTGGGCAATCTTAAAATTCATGGGCAAGTTTTTCTTACCTCATGGTTTGTGATTAGTATTCTAGTAGTGGCTTCAATAGCTGCTACTCGCAACGCACAAAGAATTCCCAAGGGCATCCAGAATTTGATGGAATATGCCTTAGAATTTATTCGTGATTTGGCAAAAAACCAACTTGGTGAGAAAGAGTACCGCCCTTGGGTGCCATTTATTGGCACATTGTTCTTGTTTATTTTCGTATCGAACTGGTCAGGCGCACTAATTCCCTGGAAGCTCATCAGGCTACCTTCGGGTGAATTGGCAGCTCCCACCAATGACATCAATACGACTGTTGCATTGGCATTGCTGACCTCTTTAGCGTACTTTTACGCAGGTTTTAGCAAACGGGGTTTAGGCTACTTTAAGAAATATATAGAGCCAACACCTGTTTTGTTGCCGATCGCAATTCTAGAAGATTTCACCAAGCCCCTCTCCCTAAGCTTCCGGCTATTTGGTAATATTTTGGCGGATGAATTGGTAGTAGCGGTGCTGGTGCTGCTAGTTCCTCTATTTGTGCCTCTGCCTGTAATGGCCTTGGGCTTATTTACCAGCGCCATTCAAGCTCTGGTTTTCGCCACCCTAGCCGGAGCATACATTCATGAGGCAATGGAGGGGCATGGCGGAGATGAACATGAGGAGCATTAAACTTCTCAGTTGATAGCACAGTTCCAAGAGCATATTCGCTCAAAACATCGCAAAGCGCGATCAAAGAACTCATGTGCAGCGTGAAAAACACGTTTCTAATCGTTAACGTACTTTTGTAGTTTTGTAATCAAAGCAAGGAAAATCAACATGGATCCATTAGTTCAGGCTGCTTCAGTTCTCGCTGCTGCTTTAGCGATTGGTTTAGCTGCAATTGGCCCTGGTATTGGTCAAGGAAATGCTGCTGGACAAGCAGTAGAAGGTATTGCTCGTCAACCTGAAGCAGAAGGAAAAATTCGCGGTACTCTGCTATTAACCTTGGCATTCATGGAATCCTTGACTATCTATGGTCTAGTAATTGCCTTGGTATTGCTGTTTGCTAATCCTTTCGGCTAATACCTGAAAATTTTTGTGAGTGTGGAGACGTGAATCATCACGCCTCTACAATCAAAACATTTTGGGTATCTCAATAGTTATAATGTTCAGTTGACCCTTGTTGGCTATGGGTCTCTAAAATATGAAAGGTTGGATGATGTTGCTAGCCATGAAAACTGCTACTCCAGCCAAAGAGGAGACAAATGTTTGATTTCGATGCTACCTTGCCCTTCATGGCATTGCAATTCCTGCTATTGGCAGCTTTGTTGAATGCAATTTTCTATAAGCCACTGACCAAGGTACTAGACGATCGCGATAGTTATATCCGAACGAATACCCTTGAGGCGAAAGAGAGCTTGGCTAAAGCCGAACGCTTGGCTACCGAATATGAGCAACAACTCGCAGACGCTCGCAGACAATCGCAAGCTACCGTAGAAGCAGCTCAACTTGAAGCTAAGAAAATTACTGCCGAGAAAATCGCTGAAGCCCAAAAAGAAGCTCAGTCTCAACGAGAACAAGCTTCTGTTGAAATAGAACAACAAAAGCAAGAAGCTTTTCGCACCTTAGAGCAACAAGTTGATGCCCTAAGCAGGCAGATTCTAGAAAAACTATTGGGGCCAACTCCAGTTAGATAAGCTAACTAGACTGGCTCTGTGAAAGCATACGCGCAACTGGGCCCTAGTCCAGAGCGCAAAATTTAAGTGTCAAATAAAGGCACTTTTTCCCTTCTGGGGAAAGATACTTAATTTCCTTACAGGGAAAAGATACTTAATTTCCCTACGCGAAAATACAACGTATTAGCAAGCGAGCAGCGCACTTGTAAATGGGTATCATGGGGACATTCTTATTACTTGCCGCAGAAGCGAACGCTGTTCACTCTGAATTGGCAGAAGGCGCAGGAGAAGGTGGTTTCGGTCTAAACCTAGACATTTTTGAAACCAATCTGATCAATCTAGCGATTCTGGTTGGCATACTATTCTACTTCGGACGTAAAGTTTTAAGCAATATCCTGAACGAGCGACAATCTAATATTGCCACCGCAATTCAGGAAGCAGAAGGGCGCTTAAAAGAGGCAAAGACTGCCCTTTCCCAAGCGCAAGAGCAGTTGAAACAATCTCAAGCAGAAGCAGAACGTATCCGCCAATCGGCCGTAGAAAACGCCCAAAAATCGAAAGAAGCCTTGTTAGCGAAGGCAGCGCAAGACGTAGAACGCTTGAAACAAACAGCAGCAGCAGATTTAAACACCGAAACAGAGCGAGCGATCGCTCAACTACGGCAACGCGTTGCTACACTAGCTTTGCAGAAAGTCGAATCACAACTCAAAGGCGGGATTGCTGACGATGCTCAACAAGGTTTAATTGATCGCAGCATCGCACAACTGGGAGGCAATGTATGACAAGTCAGGTAGCGGCAGCCGAAGTAGCCCAACCTTACGCACAGGCACTTTTGTCAATAGCGCAATCGAAAAATTTGACAGAAGAGTTCGGGGAAGATGCGCGTACTTTCCTGGGACTGCTTAGAGCAGACAAACAGCTACACAACTTCTTCAGCAACCCGTTTATTCAGGCTGAGAACAAAAAAGCTCTCATCAAACAAATACTTGGTGAAGGCTCTAACCCCTACTTACGCAACTTTTTGTTGATATTAGTAGACAAACGCCGCATTGCATTCTTGGAATCGATTTTTCAACAATATCTGGCGCTGTTGCGGCAGCTGAATCAAACCGTATTAGCGGAAGTAATTTCAGCCGTTCCCCTCACAGAAGCTCAACAGCAGGCAATCACAGAAAAGGTGATTGCCATAACTAATGCTCGCCAGGTAGAACTAGAAACCAGGGTAGACAGTGAGTTAATTGGTGGTGTGATCATTAAAGTAGGTTCGCAAGTAATTGATGCCAGTATCCGGGGTCAGCTGCGCCGCCTTTCATTGCGCTTAACTAACAGCTAGAAGGTTAGGAGTAGAGACGCGATTAATCGCGTCTGTACAGGAGTTAGGAGTTAAAAGTTAGGAGTTAGGAGTTAAGTAAACAATAATTTATTTTGACTTTTAACTTTTAACCTTTGCTTTTTTAACTCATCGCTCTTAACTCATCACTCTTAACTCATCACTCCTAACTATTGAATTTTCCCGTCTCAAAAGCAAACACGATAGACACATGAGCATATCAATTAGACCTGACGAAATTAGCAGCATTATCCAACAACAAATCGAGCAATACGATCAAGAGGTCAAAGTTGCTAACGTTGGTACCGTTCTCCAAGTAGGTGACGGCATTGCCCGGATTTATGGTCTGGAAAAGGCTATGGCTGGGGAACTCTTAGAATTTGAAGATGGCACAATTGGCATCGCCCAAAACTTAGAAGAAGACAACGTGGGCGCGGTGTTGATGGGTGAAGGGCTAGAAATTCAAGAAGGTAGCTCTGTAACCGCTACTGGTAGAATTGCTCAGATTCCAGTCGGGGAAGCCTTAATTGGACGAGTTGTAGACGCTTTGGGTCGCCCTATCGATGGTAAGGGAGACATCAAATCCTCAGAAAGCCGTTTGATTGAATCTCCAGCACCCGGTATCATTGCTCGTCGATCTGTACACGAACCCATGCAAACTGGGATTACAGCTATTGACTCAATGATTCCCATCGGTCGTGGTCAACGGGAATTGATCATTGGCGATCGCCAAACCGGTAAAACTGCGATCGCGATCGACACAATCATCAACCAAAAAGAAGAAGATGTAATTTGTGTATACGTTGCGATCGGTCAAAAGGCTTCCACCGTAGCTAACGTGGTGCAGACATTGCAAGAAAAAGGCGCGATGGATTACACCATCGTCGTTGCAGCTAGTGCCAGTGAACCAGCAACCCTACAATACCTAGCTCCTTACACAGGCGCAACTATTGCTGAGTACTTTATGTACAAAGGCAAAGCTACCCTGGTAATTTATGACGATCTCTCCAAGCAAGCCCAAGCTTATCGCCAAATGTCCCTGTTGCTGCGTCGTCCACCCGGACGCGAAGCTTACCCTGGAGATGTATTCTACATTCACTCCCGCTTGCTAGAAAGAGCCGCCAAGCTGAGTGATGAATTAGGTAAAGGCAGTATGACCGCCCTACCAATCATCGAAACCCAAGCTGGTGACGTTTCAGCATACATCCCCACCAACGTAATTTCCATTACCGATGGTCAGATATTCCTATCTTCTGACTTGTTCAACGCTGGTATTCGTCCGGCTGTGAACCCCGGTATTTCTGTATCCCGCGTGGGTTCTGCGGCGCAAACCAAGGCAATGAAAAAAGTTGCCGGTAAGATTAAATTGGAACTAGCCCAATTTGACGACTTGCAAGCCTTCGCTCAATTTGCTTCTGACTTAGATAAAGCCACTCAAGACCAGTTGGCACGGGGTCAACGGTTACGCGAACTCCTCAAGCAGCCACAAAATTCGCCACTCTCGGTATACGAGCAAGTAGCAATTCTTTACGCTGGTATCAATGGTTACTTAGATGATGTAC
>NZ_JADEXF010000068.1 GCF_015207245.1 Nostoc cf. edaphicum LEGE 07299 | reverse complement strand
CGCCGAAAAAAAGCTTCCCCCTCTCCTAAAGCCAAGGACACTTCATCAAGTATCAAACTTGCTTATCAAATGGCAGCAGAACTGGCTTATGCAGCAGCTGTAGCTCTGACAATGACAAAAAATACTAAAGATCAGCCTTCACTAGGTGCATAAAATAACACCTTTATAAGTTATTTTCCTGGTTTAGTGCAAATATTTCATACCAAGTAGTTAGCGTAGGTGTAGCCGGCCCCAGGCATCACTTTTCTTGATTAACTGCTTGGTAGGGCTTTCATCCAATTATTTATGGGGTTTCCCTTCTGCTTCCTGGCTTGAGAGTGCTGTACATGGATAGCGGGGCGTTAGCCAGGTTGAGTAAAAATCCCAGTCTTGAGAAGATTTTCATGTAAGGCTTTTGAAACTCCTTTCATCGGGATTGCCTTCTTTGACAGCGCAATTTTATAAAAAAATAATTAAAAAATTTAACTTTACTGGACACAGCTATGGGGAATTTTCATCCTCAGCCCAGACTCTCGATTGATCCCCGGAAGCAATACTAAAATAAATATAAATTATTTATTCAAAACTAAATTTTTTTTAGTGATACATACCAGTCAATGATTAAATCTTAATATACCAAGTACATGGCTAAGGCTAACGCATAGAATTAGAAACACCTTGGTGTAAACTTTAGCAACGAGGTTAAAAAAAATTCTCAATGCTTAACAAAGTCATCGCTTTTTCACAAACTACTGTATAAAGAATTGGCAACATTGGTAAAGAGAGTCAACAATAACCATAGCTAAACTTGGAGTTTTGCCAACTTATGCAGCCAATTCGCACATTTAACGTATCCCCTTCACTGCCGCCGCGACTCGAACCACTACGGCGGCTGGCATATAACTTGCACTGGGATTGGAACGTTGATACTAAAGATTTATTTCGTCGCTTAGACTCCGACCTGTGGGAGTCTAGCCATCATAACCCGGTGTTAATGTTGGGTACAATCTCTCAATCGCGGCTTCTGGAAGTTGTCGAAGATGAAGGCTTTTTAGCGCAAATGGATCGAGCTGACCGTCAGTTAGACGATTATTTGCAAGAGCGCACCTGGTATCAGAAACAACGGGAGCAGAAACCCAAAGAATGCTACGCCTATTTTTCGGCGGAATTTGGACTTGTAGATTGTTTGCCCGTCTATTCTGGAGGTCTGGGCGTTCTGGCGGGGGATCACCTCAAATCTGCCAGTGACTTGGGGCTACCGCTTGTAGGTGTAGGTTTACTCTACCAGCAAGGCTACTTTGCCCAGTATCTCAATGCTGATGGCTGGCAGCAAGAACGCTACCTGCTCAACGATTTCTACAATATGCCCTTGCATTTAGAGCGCAATCCCGATGGTTCAGAACTGCGGATTGCGGTAGATTATCCAGGGCGCAAGGTGTATGCCAGAGTTTGGCGCGTACAGGTAGGAACGGTTCCCCTGTATTTGATGGACACCAATATTGAACCCAACAACACTTACGACCACGACATCACAGATCAGCTGTACGGTGGCGACATCGATATGCGTATCCACCAGGAAATCATGCTAGGGATCGGTGGTGTGCAAATGCTCAAAGCTTTGGGGCTGAAAGTCACCGCTTACCACATGAATGAAGGTCACGCCGCCTTCTCTGCCCTAGAACGCATCCGCTTGCTGATTCAGGAAGAGGGACTGAATTATGTCCAAGCTAGACAGGTAGTGGCTTCCAGTAATATCTTTACTACCCACACGCCAGTCCCGGCAGGAATTGACTTGTTCGCTCCTGAGAAAATGCTGCACTACTTGGGATATTACGCAGAGATATTTGGGTTGCCCAAAGAGCAATTTTTAGGACTGGGGCGTGAAAATACAGGCGATTTATCTGGGCCTTTCAGTATGGCGGTGCTGGCGCTGAAAATGGCAACATTTTCTAACGGTGTCGCACAACTCCACGGTGTGGTGTCGCGGCAAATGTTTCAGGGGTTATGGCAGAAAGTGCCAGTAGAAGAAGTGCCGATCGCAGCAATTACCAACGGTGTCCATGCTCGGAGTTGTGTGGCGAAATCGACTCAAGAATTGTACGATCGCTACCTCGGCCCAAATTGGTCATCAGCACCACCAGATAGCCCATTGTGGGAGCGGATGGACGCCATACCCGATGAGGAATTGTGGCGCAATCACGAACGCTGCCGTTTGGATATGATTTTGTATGTGCGGGAGCATTTAGTCAAGCATTTGACCGATCGCGGCGCTTCCGCTTCCGAAATTGTCCAAGCCCAAGAAGTTTTAGATCCTTACGCTTTCACCATTGGCTTTGCTCGCCGCTTTGCCACCTACAAACGCGCCACCCTCTGGATGCGCGATTTGGATCGCATTAAGCGGCTTCTGCTGGCTAACAAAGACCGGAAAGTGCAATTTGTGATTGCTGGTAAGGCACATCCCAAGGATATTCCTGGTAAAGAACTGATCCGCGAGATCAATCACTTTATCCGCGAACAGCATTTAGAAAAACAAGTAGTGTTTGTTCCTAATTACGACATTCACATCTCCCGGTTGATGGTTGCGGGTTGCGATATCTGGTTGAATACACCGCGTCGTCCACGGGAAGCTTCTGGTACCAGTGGTATGAAAGCCGCTATGAATGGATTGCCAAATTTAAGCGTACTAGATGGCTGGTGGGATGAAGCTGATTACGTTCGCACGGGCTGGGCGATTGGACATGGAGAGAATTACGACGATCCTAACTACCAAGATGAAGTAGAAGCAAATGCTCTCTACGAGTTGTTAGAGAAGGAAGTTGTACCGCTATTTTATGAACATCGGGATACTGATGGTTTGCCCCGTCCGTGGGTTGCCAAAATGAAGGATGCAATTCGGTTGAATTGTCCCTTCTTTAACACAGCGCGGATGGTCGGAGAATATGCACAAAGGGCTTATTTCCCAGCCAGCGATCGCTATCATACCCTGACTGTTGATAGCTATGGCCCAGCCAAAGAACTAGCCGCTTGGAAAGAAAAACTGAGCGAACACTGGTTCAACATCAAAATCAAAGATGTTGACGTATCGGCAGCTTCAGACATTGAGGTTAACCAAACCGTTGCTGTCAAAGCCAAGGTTGACTTGGCGACTTTGACCAATGATGATGTGCAGGTGGAGCTATATCAAGGTGCGATCGATGCCAATGGTGATATTGTCAACGCTGTACCAGTAGTGATGGATTACCAAGGCGAAGATGGACAGCAATTGAGTATTTACACTGGTAATATCATCTATACCGCTTCTGGTTTACAAGGTTTGTCTTTGCGTGTATTGCCAAAAAATCCACACCTGGCTAATCCTTATGAACCAAGGTTGATTGCTTGGGCAGAATAAGAGTAACGAGTAGTTACTGAATACTCAAGAAAAGGCGTTGCTGACTTAAGTTTAGCAACGCCTTTTATATTACATATTTTCAGTTAGATAATTAATATCTAATAACTGTTCTAAGCTATAAATACAGCATCCCGCATGATATTTGCCAAAGTGCTTGTGGCTAAGTTTGTCGGGGAGACGACTCCCGGTAGCATTTGGTATGAGGGTAGGCGCATCTACAGCGATGATAGCTGGCTCATCTGGTTGGACGCTGCGATCGATCCAGGTGAGGATGTCTGCAATAGCTTCTTTGCGGTCTAGATCGAGTAGTTGCAGTTGTCCATTTATCCATTCTAAGCAGCATAGTCCACTTGGTTGAGATTTCCACCCTAAATCAATGCCAATAAATTTCATGGTCATAACACGAATTTGCGATTATTTTCGCATTTTCGGGCAACCATTTATCTAAATTTACTTGCTGAAAGTTGTGATAAATAATCTTATAATCTTAAGCAGCTTGTCTTAATTTATTTTATCTGGCAATAATTTAATCAAGATTATTCCAATGAAAGTTTTATTTTTACATCCCAATTTTCCCTCACAATTTCGTAACCTAGCGACAGTTTTAGGTAAAGATCCTAATTGCCAAGTCGTCTTTGGGACAAATCGTCGGGAAGGGGAAATACTTGGCGTTTTCAAAGCTATTTATACCCCTTCTCGTGAAGCTGCGCCTCAAACTCACCACTACGTTCGCAACCTGGAAAATGCTGTTCTCACCGCTCAAGCTGTCTATCGCGTGGCAGAAAAATTAAAATCTGAGGGTTTCTTTCCAGATATAGTTTATGGTCATTCTGGTTGGGGGCCGACTTTATTTATGAAAGATGTTTTTCCCAAAGCAGAATTATTGTGTTATTTCGAGTGGTTTTATCACGCTCACGGTTCCGATGCAGATTTCGATCCCAACGATCCGTTGAATGCTGATGATGAATGTCGCATCCGCGTGAAAAATGCACCGATTTTAACTGATTTATATAGCTGCGATCGCGGTCTTTGTCCAACTAACTGGCAGCGTCAGCAATTCCCCAAAGAATATCATAGCAAACTCACTGTAATTCATGATGGTGTCGATACCAATTATTTTGTTCCCAAACCAGGTGCAAAATTAGTTTTACCAAGAATAAATCTGGATCTTTCTCATGTGGAAGAGTTGGTAACTTATGTAGGACGAGGAATGGAACCTTATAGAGGTTTTCCGCAGTTTATGGAAACGGTAGCGCTACTTCAGCAGCGACGACCTAAGTGCCATGTGGTAGTTGTGGGAGAAGATCGGGTTGCCTATGGTAAAAATCTCCCCGATGGTCAGACTTATAAACAATTAATGCTAGAAAAATTATCTTTGGATTTATCGAGGCTGCACTTTACAGATAGGCTTCCTTACAATGAGTACCTTCAGGTTTTGCAAGCTTCTTCTGCTCATGTTTATTTAACCCGTCCTTTTGTATTATCTTGGTCAATGTTAGAAGTAATGGCAGCAGGATGTTTACTAATAGCTTCTAAGACTTCGCCAGTCTTGGAGGTCGTACAGGATGGGGTGAATGGACTGCTGGTAGATTTCTTTTCTCCTCAGAATATTGCTAATCGGGTTGAAGAGGCGCTGAATAATCCTCAAGAGATGAAAGCAATTCGTGCGAATGCGCGAGAGACTATTTTGAAGCGTTATGATTTGGCGAAATTGTTACCACAGCATTTGCAATGGATGTTCGCTGGCAAAACTTCTGATAGTTTTAAAAAGCGTCCACGTTCTAAAGGATTTGGCAAAAATTAGTCATTGGCATTAGTAATTTGTCATTTGCATAAATATTTTTTGCCTTAAGCAAAGGTGCAAATAAAAGCCTGAAAGGAAATACTTTTGCAAGGAGTATATTAGTTATTAGTGATCGATCGAAATGACAAATGACCAACACAACTCTTGCAGAGGCTGCACTTAGTATAAATGACAAATGACAAATAAAGCGATATTGAAAATGCGAATTATTTTTACCATTGCCCATTTTTTCAAACCTAGCAATGAGGGTCGTCATGCTTCCCAACGCAAAGACCCGCAACCCCGCTTAGAGGCATTAACTAAAAGTATTACCGCTTTACACCAATTATTTGGCAAATCTCAAAGTATTATCAACATTGCTCAACGACTAGCTTTTCCTGCTAATCAGCCGCAGTCTCACGAACTAGATATTGTTATTTGTACAACTAAAGATAATCATCTTCTGAATCAGCTTCCCTTACCATCACATTTATATAGGCATCATTCTAGCAATGCAGAACCTCTAATTTTGGGGTTTGAGTGTCAAGCTGTTCTGCAAAGTTGTCTCGGTCAGTATGATTATTACTGCTTTCTTGAAGATGACTTAATTATTCATGACCCTTGGTTTTTTATAAAATTAAACTGGTTTACCCAACAAGCGGGTGATTTAAATTTGCTCCAGCCAAATCGTTATGAAGTCTCTCCCCACGGTTTGGTTCACAAAGCTTATATTGATGGGGATTTGGCTTTACGAGTAACTGCTCCTTTTCAAAATGTGCAGGAGCAACAGGAACTCAATGGTGCAATTATGAATGCACCAATTACCTTTCGTCGTGCCCTCAATCCTCACGCAGGTTGCTACTTTTTAAATGCAAATCAAATGGCTCACTGGGCTAATCAAACCTATTTTATTGACCGAGATATTAGTTTTGTTGGGCCTCTAGAAAGTGCTGCCACTTTAGGAATTATGAAGACATTCCGAATTTACAAAACTTCGCCGGAGCAAGCAAGCTTTTTGGAGATTCAGCACTTTGGAACTGGATTTTTGGGGCTAATTGGTGGACAGGTGGGTTTGGCTGAAAGGTAAGTTGAGTTCTAGGGTTTAGTAAGAAAGATTAGTGCGATCGCTATTGATAAAAAAACTAAGGACAGATACACTTTAGTTAATATATTTTTCCAAAATTTCATACGCAATTCTTAGTAATGTGACACATTGTCCGTAGACTGATAGTCCGTAAACGCTCAGAATCAGGACTATGGATGAAGCGAAACCGAAGATTCTTACTGCTTTAGGTTATCTTGTAAGGCGACATAGAACAGAACTGGGAATTTCTCAAGAAGAACTAGGATTACGCGCTAACTTAGACCGCACATATATATCTGGTGTGGAACGCGGAGTTAGAAATCCTTCCCTCACTGCTCTTGTAAGCCTTGCAGTTGGTTTGGGCATAAACGTTTCCCTTCTTCTTGAAAGTTTGGAAATTGAAGCTGATAGGATACAGTGAGCAAGACAAAAAATCTAGTAGAGACAATTCAATCTCAGTTTAAAAAAGGTTCAACTCAACTACAAGTCTTTAAACTTTTATCAGCTCAAAAATGGCATTGTCGCGATCATGAAGGAAAGTCAATTGCATCAGCTCAATATGCAGGTGGTGGTGGAATCCAAGGACTACAACGTGGGAACAAACAGCGTCCTGGTCTTGTTATCGAAACAGAAAGTAAGTATTGTGAATTTTGCCGCAAGAAAACAAGGTGGGATCGTTGGATAGGAGAGATAAAATCAGCTAATTCTGCATCTAATATACCAGCGTCCTTAGTTCTAAGAATTCTCCAAGTTTATTCATATACAGATGCAATAGAACAAAGGCGAAGAGAGAAGCATGAGCTAGTCATTGATCATAGGTTTCCAATGGAGCGTTGGAGAGAAAATGAGCCACCACACCTTGCTTCTATCAGCGAAACCGAAATAAAGAAAAAGTTTCAATTGTTGAAAAAAGACCAATTTGGCAATAACAATCTTTTAAAATCGCAAAGTTGTGAACGCTGTATAAAAACTGCTAAAAGAGGTACACCTTTTGGGATCCGTTTTTGGTATCAAGGAGATGAAAACTGGCCTTCCATACATCAACAAGGTGCTGAGGCGGAGGAAGGCTGCGTAGGTTGCGGCTGGTACGATTTTGAAACTTGGCGTAATACTCTTAATCAAAAACTAGATCATCCTGCTCAGGATGACTAGCGTTAACTTTATTTATAGTATTAAGAGCAATATTAGTTAGATAAGGAATAAGCGCGTAGCCAATGCACTCTGCTAAACGTGGTGGTACAGCATTTCCAATTTGCCACATAGCTTTTTTCATAGAACCTTCAAAAATAAATGAATCTGGAAATGTCTGTAATCTTGCCATTTCACGAGCGGAAATAACACGATTGAGATAAGGATGAATATGAGTACCGCCATGATTCTCTTTAACAGTCATACTGGGTTTACCAGGATATTGCCGTTTGAAAGCATCAATATATTTTGTATATAAAGAACCGCCGGGAGGTACTTTAGCAATTCGCTCCATATACTCAAGTGAATGTTTAGTCCACTGATGGTTTATCTCTGGTATCAAGGTATATGGTGGTAAATCAGAAATAGCCGATTCAATAGGTTTGTATTCTTCAGGTAATAACTTAGCTTTGGGATAGGGATTTGGCATTCCAAATCTGTTAGCTATAAAGATAGCTCTTGGTCGAATTTGTGGCACTCCATAGGCAGCAGATTCAAGAATTGCAACAGATATATTAGGATAACCAATAGATTCAAAAGCTTCAATAATTGCTTTTTTTACATCTCCGTTTTGTATCGTCAGAATGCCTGGAACGTTTTCCATAACAACATACCAAGGACGTATTTCTGAGACAACATGCACAAATTCATAAAATAAGCGATTGCGCGGGTCTTTATGGTCACGTTTTCCTGCTACCGAAAAACCCTGACATGGCGGGCCGCCTATAATAAGATTTACTTCAGGTAAGCTGATTTGTTCTAGCCAATTACGGGAATCAAACTGTTCGATATCTCCACAAAAGTGATGACATTGGGGAAAGTTTTTTTTATGGGTAGCAGAAGCGATGGGGTTAATTTCAACGCTAGCTAAGGGTTTAAATCCAGCTTGAACTAGTCCTTGTGTTATGCCCCCTGCTCCACAAAACAGATCCATAAAGGTGTAATTAGATGCTGTATTTGGCACAGAATCAATATCAATGAATATCTTGTATGGATCGCAATCATTTTGATCTAGTTCTCGTTTGATACGTTCATAACGTCCTAATTTGGGTTTTTTTTGCTTTGTAGTAGAGTGATTTTCCTCGTGAGAAAAAAAAGAAAGTTGGGTTCCTTGCATTTTTTGTTTGATATTGGCCTCTGCTTTAGTGTGACATATAGTCTACAATATATCAAACATGGTACATTTTTTGCAGAAACCCACATAAGCGATGTCTACGATGGGCTACGCCTACGGTCAAAACTTATTCTTTCAACTAACAGGTGACAAGCGATAACTTGCTTCTTGAGTCTCTAGTTGCACTTTCACTTCATGACGGAAGCTGAAGAAGTGTTCACCAAAGCCCAATACTACGAGGTAATCATACAATAAATGCAGTTTTTGCAAGGTGATCGCAACCAATTGCCAGGAAAAACACCAACGAGTTGAGCGAACAATATCCGCTTTTATTAAATCGTGACTAATGGTTTTTCAACCGCAGTAGGTGTAGTCAGGGGATCAAATCCTAATTGCTCAGTAATGCGCTCTCTGGCTAAAAGGCGGTATTCCCAAAAATGCTCACCAGCAGCACATAAACCCAAATACATATTCACAAATTGCGGCTTGGTGCGGAGAATAGCCCAAAGCTGTTGCCAAAATTGACCGCGAATTTCTTGCCGTTGCCAACCTTGACGCCAGAGCAAGTTTGCAAGTAGTCGCAGTCCTTTGCCAGGAGGAAAATACATTGTCTGCTGTAGTTGCGGATTAGGTGTAATCTTCAGGCATTGTTCAAAACAACGTCGGAGATAGTTTTTGGGTTCGTACATTGTCCAAATTGCCTCTAAATATTCTTTAGCAACTTCAGCTATCGGACGGGTAGGAACAAAATTCATTAAGGAATTCTGATCCCCCACCTCCGTAC